>CAUHBW010000018.1 GCA_959604115.1 uncultured Bilophila sp.
CCCGGCGCGCGGCTGAGCGCGGGCGACGGTGGGGGGTGCGGGGGGTTCAGAACTTTGGGGCGGGGGACGGGCCCTTTTTCAAACCGGGCCCCTCCCCCCCCCCAAAACCCCACCCCCTTCCCCCTAAAACGTTCGACTTTATCGAATCCCTGACGGGAGGCTTTCCCTGTGGGCGAAGCTCCGTTCTTTCCGCGCAGTATGAAGCAGAAGAGAAAAACATGCCGATGACGGCTTAAGCACACTGACGGCATTCCGTCCGGAGGGTGCCATGAAGAGAGAATTGGGCATCGCAAGATGCGGTCTTGCGTGTTGCCTCTGCTCTGAAAACGTCACGTGCGCGGGGTGTCATTCGGGAGACTGTCCCGATAAGGAGTGGTGTGAAAATCGCAATTGCTCGCTTGATAAGGGAATAACTCATTGTTACGGCTGCGATGAAGATTGCCGAAAGGGACTGTTGGGAAAAATCAAGCCATATGCGTTTACGTTGTTTGCCGGACGCTACGGAGAACAGGCTTTGTTGGACTGTCTTGAAGCCAACGAGATAAACGGCGTCGTGTATCATCGTGACGGGATACGGGGCGATTACGATGATTTTGATGATGTTGAAGCATTGATTGAATTCATACGGACGGGAAAACGGTGACTCGCCGCAGTCCGTACTCTTGTCATATTCCACCACGTTACGAAGTAACATATCCCGCAGTCTTCATTCATGAAGCGGCGCAGGGCTTCTCCTGTCATTGACAAGCCCGACCCTGCCTATAGGGCGATTCCCTCTCTTTTCATGCCGTCGCGTCCAGCCCGTTGCCGCGTCTCTCGGGAAAGTCCCCGAACAGGGATTCGATAAGGTCGAAAGTCTTGGGAAAGGAGGGGGTACGGGGGAGGGCGACCTTTCTTCAGAAAGGTCTCCCTCCCCCGATTCCTCTTCTCTCCCCTCCCTCATACAAAATGATAATCAGGGCGCTCTCAGGCGAATGCCGATAGTTGGGGAAGAACCAACAGAAGGAGTTTTGCCATGCAGAGTCTCATAGCGGTTATTTTCAAGCAGGATATGGACGCGGCGGAAGCGTTCCGCGTGGAATTGCGCAAAATGGAGGAGCTTTCCGGGCTCGTGGACTGCTCCAAGACCGTGGCGGCGGTGTGCGACAAGGAAGGGAAGGTGCACCTCCAGTACACGCACGCGCTCGCCAAGGACGGCGCGTTGATCGGCGGGACGTGGGGCATGCTCATCGGATTCCTGTTCCTCAACCCGCTGTTGGGCGTCGTCGTGGGCGCGGGGCTCGGCGCGGCGACCGGCGAGGTCGGCGACTTCGGCGTCAGTCACCGGTTCATGAACGAATTGGCCACGCATCTGAAACCCGGCAGTTCGGCGCTGTTCATTCCTCTGAAAAAGGACAATGTGGACGAGACGCTGCGGGCGTTCAAGCATACCGGCGGCATCGTACTGAGCACCGACCTCAAACTTGAGGACGAATACCAGATGGAAAAGCTGTTCGACGAGCTGACCGAGGAGCGCGCCAAGCGCACCGCCTGAGCCCGGAGGGCGGCGGAAGCCGAGGTTCCTTTCCGGACCTGATGCTGGTACGGTGCGGGCTTTGTTGCCCCCCAAACCTCGTCAGGTCTTTTTTATGCCGCATAAAATCGTTTTTTGCTGGTTGGTTGCGCTTGCGTTCGCGCTCCCCGCACACGGGGCGTCCCTGTGGAACCCCGAACCCGGCTTCCTCCCCGAGGACGCCCGGCGGGCCATTCCGAACAACCCCGCGCCGCCGGAGCGCGTCGAGCCCGAGCATGCCCTGCCGCCCCTGCCCGCGACGTCCGAAGGCACCATCCGTCGGGTCGCCACGCGGGAAAAAGTGGCGGCCCTGACGTTCGACCTGTGTGAACTGTCCACGATCACGACCGGATATGACGCGGAGATCATCGATTTTCTGCGTGAAAAACGGATACCGGCCACGCTGTTCATAGGCGGCAAGTGGATGCGAACCCATGCCGAGCGGACCATGCAGCTCATGGCGGACCCGTTGTTTGAAATCGGCAATCACGCATGGGCGCACGGCAATTTCGGGATCATGGACGAGCGGAGCATGCTTGAACAGGTGCGCTGGACGCAGGCGGAATACGAACTGCTGCGTGAGCAGGTCCTCGAACGGGCGAAGGCCGAAGGGCGAGCGACGGATTTGCCCGAGGCCATGCGCCTGTTCCGGCTGCCGTACGGGCGCTGCTCGGACAGGGCGCTGGCCCTGCTGGCGCGCGAAGGGCTGGAGGTCGTCCAGTGGAGCGTGGCCGCGGAAACGCCGCAGGACAACAGCCTTCCCGGCCTCGGCAAACGGGTGGCGGGACAGGTCCGTCCCGGCGCGATCATCCTTTTTCACGCCAACCGGGTGCCCAAAGGCTCGGCGGCGATGCTCAGGGAAACCGTGGGGGAACTCCAGCTCCGAGGCTATCGTTTCGTGACGGCTGGAGAACTGCTGCGTCTCGGCGAGCCGCAGCGTACCCGCGACGGCTACTTCAACAAGCCCGGCGACAACCTGATTCTGGACAAAAAATTCGGCATCGACGGCACGGGCCGCAGAAAATAATATCCAGACACGTTATTGAGGGGAATCATGCCCGTCGGGAACCGCAGCGTTTCCGGCGGGCATTGTCTTTGCGAAGGCTCCGAAAGAGAGGGGCCGCCGGAGCTGTCCGTCCCGGTTTCAGGCGCCGTCCTTGTGAAATCTTTTTTGCCTCTCCGGACATTCGGCACCGACCGGCTTCCGGCTTCTTGGCGGTGAAAGCGGACATGAATCGATTTGTTATTTCATAAACTGAAAAAGGATCGCTTTATCTCGTTCCGAAAAAAAGCGTATGTCCACGTAGTGAGTGAAAATTCAAAAAAAGTACGCTTGATTCAACAGACTGCTCATTTTTATATTGAATTAGAAAAAGAATACAATACGTACTTGTCATCACAATCTCTCAATGTTACTACGCGAACAAGCGCTATGTTTTGCGCTTTCAAAATTCGTATACGTTATTTAGTACGCCATTACAGTAGGCAATTGTAGCGATGGCTACAAAATGTACATCATTACCGGAATACGCCGTCGCATGAAAATGCGAAACGTCTCTTGTTCCGCGCTGTTGCGCTCGTTGATGGAGTCGTTCTGAAACGGACAAGATTGAGGCGCGGCACAATGTGCTTTTGCGGCCGACGGGGCCGCAGAACGGCTTGGGGATTGTCCCGGTATCGACGTCATGCGTTTTGGCCGATATGCGCGCTGCCGTGGCGCGTTTTATCTGCTTTTTCACCTTTAATTCGGAGCGGATGTATGGAAAGCACAAGAAAACCCCTGAATGAGGACCGGGTGGCTTTGCTCCTTGGCGCAGTAATCTTCATTCTCGCCATGTTGCAGTTCAACAACATGGATATTCTGGGATGGGCCGTCAAAACCGGCATGTGGGTGGGGGACCCGCTTGCCGCCTGGTCTTCCGCAACCAAGGGCTATCTGCCCGGGGTGAGCGCCCTTGTCGCCACCTACGTCTTTCTGGCGGCGGCGCTGGCCGTCGGCGTGAAGCTGATGGGGGCGAACGTCAAAAAGTTCCTGTCCTCCTTCACCATCATTTTTTTCATCGCCATCGCCTGCTACACGCTGGGGGCGAACGCCCACATCGCGGCGAACGAAACGCAGTGGGCCAAATACGGCATCACCTGGGGCATGGGCCTCAGCACCGAAGCCGGCCTCATCATCGCGCTGGTCGTCGGCATCCTGATCAGCAACTTCGCCCCCGGTCTGGCCGACTCCCTCAAGGATGCGTGCCGTCCCGAACTGTTCGTGAAGATCGCCATCGTGATCATGGGCGCCGAACTGGGCGTGAAGGCCGCCGGCGCCGCCGGTTTCGCCGGGAACATCATTTTCCGGGGACTGTGCGCCATCGTCGAAGCCTATCTCCTGTACTGGTGCGTCGTGTACTACGTTGCCAGAAAGTACTTCAAATTCAACCGTGAATGGGCCGCTCCGCTGGCGTCCGGCATCTCCATCTGCGGCGTGTCCGCCGCCATCGCCACCGGCGGCGCCATCCGATCCCGGCCCGTGGTTCCGATCATGGTGTCCTCGCTGGTCGTCGTGTTCACCTGCATTGAAATGCTGATCCTGCCCTTCATCGCCTCGCACTTCCTGTACACGGAACCGATGGTCGCCGGAGGCTGGATGGGCCTCGCGGTGAAGTCCGACGGCGGCGCCATCGCTTCCGGCGCCATCGCCGAATCCCTCATTCTCGCCAAGGCCGCCGAAACGCTCGGCGTGAACTGGGAACCCAACTGGATCGTCATGGTGACGACCACCGTAAAGATTTTCATCGACGTCTTCATCGGCGTGTGGGCTCTGGTCCTCGCCTACGTGTGGACCACCAAGTTCGACAAGAGCAACAACGGCAAGACCATGGGCTGGGCCGACGTGTGGGATCGCTTCCCCCGCTTCGTTCTCGGCTACCTGTTCACCTTCCTGATTCTGCTCTTCCTCTGCCTGCAGGGCGGGGACTTCGCGGCCGCCGGCAAGAGCGTTTCCGGCACCATCAACGCCTTCCGCACCATCTTCTTCCTGCTGACCTTCTTCTCCATCGGCATGGTTTCCAACTTCCGCAAGCTCATGGAAGAAGGCATCGGCAGACTGGCCATCGTGTACGTCGTGTGCCTGTTTGGGTTCATCATCTGGCTCGGACTGTTCATTTCGTGGGCGTTCTTCCACGGCATGACTCCCCCTTTGGCCTCCTAGCATACCTTTCGTAAGGAGTTGCATCATGGCAGATAACAAAGACGTGAAATTTCATGAAGAAATTCAGAAGATGGAATATGAGCCGATGGACGAGACGGAACTCAAGCTGATCAAGGGCGGCATCACCCTCGGCGTCGTGCTGCTGGTCGTCCTGTTCGTCATCAGCAAGTTCGTCATCGGCGCCCATTAGGCCCTCCCCGAAAGACGAACGGCCTTCCCGGCCGGAGTACGCGCGGATGCGCCCGGACTCCGGCGGGGAAGGCCGCATGCACGGAGGATTTCGAGGATGTCGCCGGGGAAGCCGGGCATGACCGGAATCCTCCCGTTGCGTTGGTTGGGATGCGTTCCCATGAGGTGCGGAGAGCATCGCCCGCCGCGCCGGTCGTTTTACGTGTGAGGGGAATACGTGATGTCTCGGTATGAGCTTGTCTATTTCAAGGGCGCGAACATGTCGCTGACCAGAACCGCCCCGGAGATCGTCGAGGCGGAGTCTTTTACGGAGGCGCTCGCCCGCAAGACGGCGTGGCCGGTTTTCGAGGCGCGGGATCACCGTTCGGCTACGGCGCAAAATCCCGGAACCTGCGTCTATTATACGGAAATGTGGGAAGCCACCTTGCTGGACCCCCTGCCGGAAACCCCGCCCGCAGGGTATGTGGGCGATTTTTCCCGTATGCGTTATTGAAACGCGAGCCTCCGGCGGGAAACGGATGGGGGGCGGCATACGGCATTTTCAGTCTCGGAGGTGCGTGAAGGAACGGCGGCCGGGATTTGTCACGGGAATCCCGCGGGCGTCCGGACGTTGTCCTTCGCCGTTGCCGCTCCGCGCGCAGGTTTACGCTGCGCGGAGGAATCCGGATGTTTTTTCCGGGTTCCTTTTTTGTTCCCGCGTTGCGGGTTGCGGGAGGCGCGCGGAACGCTGGGATGAGGCGGCGGAACATGCCGGAAAGGCTTTCGGAGGAGGAACGGCGGGGCGTCGGCTCCCGTCATCTGTGGGAACGGCAAGAGCCCGGATGCGGAAAGGCATCCGGGCTCTTCGTCGTCCGGGGGGAAGAGTCGGTCCCGCCGGAAGGGGGTTTGCAAAAGGCTAGTAGAGGCCCTGTTCGATCATGGAGTCAGCGACCTTGCGGAACCCGGCGATGTTGCCGCCGAGCACGTAGTTGCCGGGCACGCCGAATTCGGCGGCGGTGTTGTGGGCGGCGTTGAAGATGTTGGCCATGATGTTCTTGAGTTTGGCGTCCACTTCCTCGAAGGTCCATGCCTGCATGCTGGCATTCTGAGCCATTTCGAGCTGGCTGGTGGACACGCCGCCGGCGTTGGCGCACTTGCCGGGGCCGAAGGCGAGTCCGGCCTGAAGGAAGGCTTCGACGGCTTCGGGGGTGGAGGGCATGTTCGCGCCTTCGCAGACCATCACGCAGCCGTTCTTGATCAGGTTGGCCGCGTCGGCGCCGCTGACCTCGTTCTGCGTGGCGCTGGGGAAGGCCAGCTTGCAGGGCACGTTCCACACCGGATGTTCGTCCTTGGGGTAGTCCTTCACGGGGATGTACTTGGCGTCCTTGCAGAGTTCGGCGTAGCGGGCGAGGGAGGCGCGTTCGACTTCCTTGACCTGCTTGAGGACTTCGAGGTTGATCCCGGCGGGATGGTAGATGCAGCCGCGCGAGTCGCTGGCGGTTACGGGCTTGGCGCCGAGCTGGTACAGCTTGTCGATGGTGTAGATGGCGACGTTGCCCGAGCCGGACACCGCGCAGGTGGCGCCTTCGAGGCCCATGTTGCGGGCCTTGAGCATGTTGGAGGCGAAGTAGACGCTGCCGTAGCCGGTGGCTTCCTTGCGGGCGAGGGAGCCGCCCCACTTGAGGCCCTTGCCGGTGAGCACGCCTTCGAAGCTGGAGGTGAGCCGCTTGTACTGACCGAACATGTAGCCGATTTCACGCGCGCCCACGCCGATGTCGCCGGCGGGCACGTCGATGGTGCTGCCGATATAGCGGGAGGCTTCGGTCATGAAGGCTTGGCAGAAACGCATCACTTCGGCTTCGGATTTGCCCTTGGGATCGAAGTCGCTGCCGCCCTTCGCGCCGCCGATGGACAGGCCGCTCAGGCTGTTCTTGAAAATCTGCTCGAAGCCGAGGAACTTGAGAATGCTCAGGTTCACGCTCGGGTGGAAGCGGAAGCCGCCCTTGTAGGGTCCGAGCGCGGAGTTGAACTGGATGCGGTAGCCGCGGTTCACCTGCACGCGGCCCTTGTCGTCGGTCCACGCCACGCGGAACATGATCTGGCGTTCCGGCTCCACGATGCGCTCGAGAATGCCGTTCTGCTGGTACTTGGGATCCCTCAGGAAAAGCGGTTCCAGAGAGTTGAGGACTTCTTCCAGCGCCTGAAGGAATTCGGGCTGGTGGGGGTTGCTCTTCTTCACGCTGCGGATGACTTTCTGCACGTAACTCGAAGCCATGACGATGCTCCTTGGCGGGGATCCCTCCCGTTCTCCGGGGGAGAGATGCTCCTGTTTTTGGCAAGTGGCGAAACACACGATCCCGTTCGCTCCCCCAACGGATTTTGGGGAAAAGATGGGCCGTTTCTATGCCCTTTTGACACTTATGGCAAGGTATTTTTGACGTACGAACGCAACATGTTAAAATGCAATGGCAAAGTTTGTCGTTACAATTTTGTGCAATGTGCTCCCGGCGGTCCGGCGTCCGGGGCACGGGGTGGGGCGGCGGAACGCTCCGGGCGGCGAAAGCGGAGGCTTTTCAGGCTTATTTTGACAAACCGGGGTCCACGGCATAAGCTCTTCCAATTTATTTGGCCTGTTGAAGGGGCGCGCCTCCGGGAGATCATGCCCGCGGAAGCGTTTCGGGAACTTTTTCCATATCAGAGGAGAATGGGTATGGCGGTTCATGTTGTTGACCATCCGCTCGTGCGGCACAAACTGGGCATTTTGAGAAAGGAATCCACCTCCACCAGCGAATTCCGCATGCTGTCCAAGGAAATCGCCCGGCTGCTCATGTACGAGGCCACCAAGCACTTCAAGACCGAGAAGCGGACCATCAAGGGCTGGGCCGGTCCCGTGGAAGTGGAATCCATCTCCGGCAAGATGGTGACCATCGTTCCGATCCTCCGTGCGGGCCTCGGGCTGATGGACGGCGTGCTGGACATGGTGCCGGGCGCGAAGATCAGCGTCGTCGGGCTGTACCGCAACGAGGAGACGCTGGAGCCCGTGGAATACTACGTGAAGCTCGCCAGGGAGATCGACCAGCGCATCGCGATCATCCTTGATCCCATGCTGGCGACCGGCGGATCGCTCATCGCCGCCATCGACCTGCTCAAGAAGCGCGGCTGCAAACAGATCCTCAGCCTGAACCTCGTGTGCGCGCCCGAAGGCATCAAAAAGGTCGAGGAGGCGCATCCCGACGTGGACATCTACACCGCCTCCGTCGACTCGCATCTCAACGAGCACGGGTACATCATTCCGGGCCTCGGCGACGCCGGGGACCGCATCTTCGGCACGCGCTAGGGCATCGTAGCCGTTGCCGTGCGAAGCGCAGGCCCTCCGCCGCGAAGCGGCGCGGAGGCCGCCGGAAGATCTTCCGGAATGAACCTTTGGAACGTGAAGCGTTTCAGGGGCAATCCGCTCTCGGGGAACCTTTCCCGCCGCCGTTTCCCCTGACCGGACGCGGACGACCGGGAAAGGCCGTTGTTCCTTTTTTCGGATGGAGTTGAGATGGAGTCGGATACGACGTATTCCTTCAAGGCAAAGGACTGCCTGCTCGGCGCGCAGATGCTGTTCGTGGCGTTCGGCGCGCTGGTGCTGGTGCCCATCCTGACGGGCATGAACAGCAACGTGGCGCTGTTCACGGCGGGCGTGGGCACGCTGATCTTTCAGGTCTGTACGCGCGGCAAGGTGCCCATTTTCCTCGCCTCGTCCTTCGCGTTCATCGCGCCGATCATCTACGGCGTGCAGACGTGGGGACTGCCCGCGACGCTCGGCGGCATGGTGGTGGCCGGGGCCGTATACGTGTTGCTGAGCTTCGTCATCCGCTGGCGGGGCACGGGCATCATCATGCGCCTGCTGCCGCCCATCGTGACGGGCCCGGTAATCATCGTCATCGGCCTCGTGCTCGCTCCGGCGGGCGTGAACATGGCCCTCGGCAAGACCGGCGACGGCGCCGCCGTTCTGGTGCCCGAAAACACCGCGCTGATCATTTCGATGATTTCCCTCGCCACCACGGTGCTGATCTCGCTGCTCGGGCGCGGCCTCCTGCGGCTCATCCCGATCATGTGCGGGATCGCCGTGGGCTACGGCTGCTCCATCGCGCTCGGCGTCCACGATTTCAGCAAGGTGGCCGCCGCGCCGTGGTTCGGCATCCCGGACTTCGTGTTTCCCGAATTCCGGCTTGAGGCCATCCTGTTCATCATCCCGATTACGCTGGCCCCCGCCATCGAGCACTTCGGGGACGTCATCGCCATCAGTTCGGTGACCGGGAAGGACTTCCTCAAGGATCCCGGCATCAAGAACACCATGCTCGGCGACGGCATCGCCACGATGGTCGCGAGCTTCCTCGGCGGGCCGCCGAACACCACCTATTCCGAAGTGACCGGGGCCGTGGCCCTGACCCGCGCCTTCAACCCCGGCGTCATGACGTGGGCCGCCATCTGCGCCATCGCGCTGTCCTGCGTAAACAAGCTCGGGGCGTTCCTGAGCTCCATTCCCGTGCCGGTCATGGGCGGGATCATGATCCTGCTGTTCGGGGCCATCATGGTCGTGGGCCTCAACACCCTCGTCCGGGCGGGCGAAGACCTCATGGAACCCCGCAACCTCGCGGTCGTCGCGCTGATCATCATCTTCGGCGTGGGCGGCATGACCTTCAACATCGGCTCCTTCCGCCTCGGCGGGATCGGGCTCGCCGCCGTGACCGGGGTGCTCCTGAACCTGTTCCTGCCCGACGACGTGCATACCCGCCGCCGGAAGGCGGAACAGAAGAAGTAGGACACGGGGGCGTTCCGGCAACGGACGCCCCTTTTTCGTTTTTCCCCCGGAGGGCCGGCCTCCGCTCGTACGGAACAGCGACGACGATGCGGGCTGTTTTTCCCCCGACGGGCGGAACCGTTCCCGGGAAGGGCTGTTGTCAGCTCAAAGGAAAAGTCTTAGGAGGAGAGGGAGCCGTTGCGGGCGTTTCCTCTCTTTTTCAACCGAGTTCAACCGAGTTCGCCATGAATGCTGAAATCATCTCAGTCGGAACCGAGCTGCTGCTCGGGCATACGATCAACACGGACGCGGCCTTCGTCGCGCGCGAGCTTTCCGCCATCGGCGTCAATCTGCTGTTCGCCTGCACGGTGGGGGACAACCCCGGCCGGTTGCGCGGCGCGCTTGAGGAGGCGCTCGGCAGGAGCGACGTGGTCATCACTACGGGCGGCCTCGGACCCACCGACGACGATCTGACCAAGGAAACCATCGCTGACGTGGCGGGCGCGCCGTTGGTGGTCCACGAGCCGAGCCTGCGCCGTCTGGAAGACTATTTCAAGGGCCGCACGTTCGGGGAGAACCAGCGCAAGCAGGTTCTGCTGCCCGAGGGTTCGACCGTCTTCCCCAACGACATCGGCACCGCGCCGGGCTGCGGCGTGCGGACGGCGGCGGGCAAGATCGTCGTCATGCTGCCCGGACCGCCTTCCGAGCTCGTGCCCATGCTGCAAAACTACGTGGTTCCCTTCCTGAAGGAAGGCAGCCACGCGGTGATCCATTCCTCCATGATCCGGACCTTCGGGCTCGGGGAGGGCGCGGGCGCGCTCAAGATCGCCGACTTCACCGATTCACCCAATCCCACGGCGGCGACCTACGCCAAGGAAAACGAGATGTTCGTCCGGGTCACGGCGCGGGCGGACACCGAAGAGGCCGCCGAGGCGTTGTGCCGTCCCGTGGTTGAGGAAATCCTCCGCCGGTATGGGGACGTAGTGTACGGCGTGGACGTGGAGAATCTGGAAAGCGTGGTGGTGGCCCTGCTCGCCGAACGCGGCCTGCGGCTGGCGACGGCGGAATCGTGCACGGGCGGGCTGGTCGCCAAGCGGATCACGGACGTGTCCGGCGCGTCGCGGGTGTTCGGAACGGGCCTCGTGACTTATGCCAACGAAGCCAAGACGCGCCTGCTCGGCGTGCCCGCCGCCATGCTGGAGGAGCACGGGGCCGTGAGCGAGCCCGTGGCCCGGGCGATGGCGGAAGGCGTACGCGAGGTGTCCGGCGCGGACATCGGCATCGGGATCACCGGAGTGGCCGGGCCGACCGGCGGCACGCCGGAGAAGCCCGTGGGGCTCATCTACATCGGCCTGAGCAGCGAGAAGGGGACGTGGGTCCGCAAGATGACGCCTCCCGGACGGGTGCACGGCCGGGAATGGCTCCGGGGCCGCGCCGCGAGCACCGCGCTCGACATGGTGCGGCGGCATCTGTGCGGCCTGCCGCTGGAGCCGACGAAGGAAGAAACGACCGGCGCTCCGGCGACGACGCTCTAGGGGGAGGTGACCGTGTCCGAGGAGTACAGGGCCGCGCTGCGTGATCTGGCCCGCATCATCAAGGATGTGGCGTGGGGCGATTCCGAACGGGTGCGCGATCTGTTCCGGTATACCGGAGATCCGTCCGTGCCGCCGCTCGTGGCGGAACTGGCGGAGCAGATCGGTACGATCATCGTGCAAAAGGAAGTCCGCGAGTTCCGGCTGGAAAACCTGATCGAGGATCTTTTCGCCACCCGAAAGGCATTGGCGCTGGCGCGTCACGACCCGCTGACCGGCCTCCCCAACAGGGCGATGTTCGAGGAACTTCTGGGCAAGGCCTGCGCGAGCGCCCTTGAGCACGGCACGGCGTTGGCCCTGATGCTGGTGGATCTGGACAAGTTCAAGGACGTCAACGACACCCTCGGCCACGCGGCGGGCGACGAACTGCTGACGCTGTGCGCGGCCCGGCTGCGGGATTGCGTGGGCGAACCGGGCATTCTGGGGCGTCTCGGCGGCGACGAATTCGCCGTCCTGTTCGTCGATCTGCGGGAAGACGAAACCCTGCGGGCGGGCGAAGCCATTCTGGAAAGCCTCCGCGACCCCTTCGCCCTGAAGGACGGGGACATCTCCATCAGCGCCTCCGTCGGCGTGGCGTTCCGGTCGCCGGAGGCGGTCACGCCCGCCCGGCTGCTGAAAAATGCGGACGTCGCCATGTACCGCGCCAAGGCCGAAGGCCGGAACCGGCTGTGGCGCTACCGGCCGCTCGCGTTCCCGGACCCCTCCTGACGCTCTTCAACGGAAAAGCCCCGATCTCCTCGGGGCTTTTCCGTTTTCATCATGCCGGATTCCGGCATCTTTGCCAAAGAAGCCGCCCCGGCGAAAGGTTTTTCTCCGCTCTTCCGCGCCGCCGTTTCCGAGGGGCGGGAATCATTCCCCCGGCGGAGCCTGAGGCGGCCCCCGCTATTTCGCGGCGGAAGCCGCGGCCTCGCCGAGACGGGCGAGAATGTAGTCGCGCATGGCGGGATCGTCTTCCTCAAGATTGAGGCAGCAGGCGTCCTTGCCCATGAGCCCGGAGGGAACGAAGTCGCCCAGCTCGTCGGGGTCGCTGACCATGTCCGCATAGAAGCAGACCGAGAGCCAGCGGGCTTCGGGCTCGTCGTCCACCACGTCCACGAGCACGAACAGCGGACGTTCCGCGTTCTTGGCGTTGGCGGCGCGGAGGGAGTAGCTCACGCCGGGACGGGCCTTGAACTCGAAGCGCACGTCGGGCGTGGCGAGCAGAAAGCCCTTGAAACGGATGAAGGCGTCCTTCGCCTTGTTGGGATCGGTCGTCCAGTCGTTGAGGAAGGATTCCAGTTCCTGAGGCATCTGTGACATGGGAAACATCCTTGTTGTGATCAGAAAAGAAGGGCCGTTTTGGGGAGTGTCGCACAATCCGCCGCCGGAATCCAGCGGCGCCTTTCGCAGGCGGCTCGCCGCATGACCGCGCGGGAGAGAGTCTCGCGCGGTCGCGGTTTCCGGCGCGGATCCGGGCGGGAAGCCCGGAGGGGGCCCTGACCGATGAGGACCGCCGCCGCGTACCCGATGAGCGGGATGAGCGGCGTTCCGGCGGCAAGGCTCCATGCCGGAAGGCGGGGGAGACGCGCCGAGGAAAACGCGGCATGGAAGACTCCGGGAAACGGGGAATGGCTCCGAAGGGCGGCGTCCGTGGTTGAGCTGGCGGCCCGATTCGTCAGGAGCCGAATCATCCCGGCCTGTTGGCGTTCCCGGCCGTCACTTGTCGAATGAAACGTGGCGAAAGTTTTTTTCTTGCCGCTTACCCGCTGAATTCTCAGGGAAAAGAGCGAATGTGACGTCTTTGTTACAAAAAAATGGCGGAGAAGTGTCGCGTTTCGCTATTCCCAACAAAAAGATTTCAGATTAGTATAATTGGAGCTATCGAACGGGGCTTGTCTTTCGCTTCCTGATAGTTTTTTCCTCTGCCGGTTTTGAGGATGACAAAAAAAGGACATGGGGGTGTCCGTCATCCGTGCCGCTCTCCGCTCGTCCTATCCCGGTGTGATCCAAGACCGAAAGGGAAAGGAGGCGTATCCGTCCGCAACGCGGCGGAGCGTTTCCCATTCTCCGGGCGAGGACCGCGGACACGAAATGTCAGGTGTGAAAGTCAGGAGGACTCTCCGTACCGTCTTGTCGCAAAAGCGTTTTTTTCGCGGCGGAGGACGATGCGGGAGAAATATTCACATTCGAACCGTAACAAGGTGGAGAAAAATGAAACGTGCATTGGCCTTGCTTCTCGCGTGCGGTCTTCTGCTCGGTGTGGCTGCGACGTCCAGCTTCGCGGCCGACAAAGTCGTCATCAAGATGGCCGGTATGAAACCCGACGGGGAACCCGAAACCCTCGGCATGCGCAAATTCGGCGAGATTCTGAAGGAACTCTCCGGCGGCAAATACGAAGTGCAGGTGTTCCCCAACAGCCAGCTCGGCAAGGAAGACGCCTACATCGCCAGCACCCGCAAGGGCATCATCCAGATGTGCGCCACCGGCACGCAGACGTCCGCCATCCAGCCTTCGATGGCCATGTTCGAAACGCCCATGCTGTTCGACGACTACGCCCACGCCCGTCGCGCCATGAACGGCGGCAAGACGTTCGACCTGATCACCCAGGGCTTCACCGAAAAGTCCGGCATGCGCGTGCTGAACGCCTTCCCCCTCGGCTTCCGCCACTTCTACACCAAGAAGCCGGTCCAGACCATCGACGACGTGAAGCACCTGCGCATGCGCGTGCCCAACATCCCCCTGTACATCAACTTCGCCAAGGAATGCGGCATCAGCGGCCAGCCCATGCCCTTCGCCGAAGTCACCGGCGCGCTTGACCAGGGCGTCATCGACGGCGGCGACAGCCCCCTGTCCGACATCGTGAGCATCAAGATGTACGAGACGACCCCCGAGATCACCCTCACCGGTCATCTGCTGGTCATCCACTCCCTGTACATCAACGAGAAGTTCTACCAGTCCCTGCCCGAACAGGACAAGAAGTGGGTTGACGAAGCCGCCAAGCGTTCCGCCGACTACGTGTGGGATCTCGTGGAAAAGGTTGACACGGACGCCGTGAAGACCATCACCGACGCGGGCGGGCACGTCAGCGAACCTTCCCCCGAACTGCGCAAGTTCATGCAGGACGCCGGCAAGCGCAGCTGGAAGCTCTTCTACGACACCGTTCCGAACGCCAAGGAAATTCTCGACAGCGCCGCCGCCTATCGCGAAAACAAGTAACTTTGATCATTTCTACAGGGGCTTCCGGTGTAGCCGGGGGCCCCTTTTCCATCATGCCCATGCCTGCCGCATGGGTCCGACCATCACGCCCAGGGGTGCAACATGAGCAGTGGACAGATACCGGCCATGCCGCCGGAGCGCATAGAGGTGGAAACCGAGGAGGAATTCCGCAAGGAATCCGCTACGAAAGGAAAAGGGGAGCGGGCGTTCGAATTTTTTTGCGCCATCATTTTCTTGGGGATGATCGGTCTGGTGTTCGTCAACGCCTTCCTGCGGTACGTGTTCCGGTCGAGCTTCCCGCCCAGTGAGGAATGGGCCCGTTTCCTCTTCATCTACATCACGTTCATCGGCGGCATCGAAGCCTTTTACCGGCACAAGCACATCGCCGTGGACATGTTCGTGAACCTGCTTGAGGGCGCGTCGCGCAAGACGGTGGACGTCATCGCCTCCCTGCTCATGCTGGCGGCGCTCGTGCTGCTGCTTTTCGGAGGTATCTCGGTGGTGCTCCAGACGCTGGACACGTACTCCGTGGCCACCAACGTGAACATGGCCTTCATCAACGGGACGCTTCCGGTCATGGCCTTCGCCGCGATCGTCATCCATCTGCGAGACATCGTGCGGCTGATCCGCACGCCCGCCAGCGAGTTCGTCAAAGAGCCCAAGGCGCAATAGGGGAGAGAACATGGAACTTCTTGTTTTTCTGGTCAGTCTGTTCGGCTTCCTCGCGCTGGGCATCCCGATCGCCATCGTGCTCGTGCTGTGCTCCATGGTGCTGATGTATTACGGCGGCATGTGGGACGCCATGTTCGTGATGACCATCCCCCAGTCCATGCTGGACGGCGCGAACAACTATCCTCTGATGGCCATTCCCTTCTTCGTCTTCGCCGGTGAAATCATGACCGAAGGCGGGCTGTCCAAACGCGTGGTCCAGCTTGCGCAGCTCATCATCGGGCGCGTTCGCGGCGGCCTCGGCTACGCGGCCATCGTGTCCAGCGTGATCTTCGCCGGTCTGATGGGCAGCTCCGTGGGCGAAGCCGCCGCGCTCGGAGGCCTGCTCCTGCCCATGATGGCGCAGGTGGGCTACAAGCCGGGACGCGCGGGCGGCATCATCGCCTCGGGCGCCATCCTCGGCCCCATCATTCCTCCGAGCACCAACTTCATCCTGCTCGGCGCGACGGTGGGCCTGTCCATCACCAAACTGTTCATGATCGGCCTGTTCCCCGGCATCCTGATCGGCCTGTGCCTGATGATCGTGTGGTGGTTCATCGTCCGCATCGACGGCTACAACGAAAAGATCACCTTCACCAAGGAAGAGACCCGCAGGATCATCAGAGACGCCACGCCCGCATTCATGATGCCGGTGCTGCTCCTCGGCGGCATCCGTTTCGGCATCTTCACGCCCACGGAAGGCGGCGCGTTCGCGTGCATGTACGCCATCGCCGTGTGCACGCTGTATTACCGCGAACTGACCTTCAAGGGCCTGCTCGCCGTGAGCGCCCGCGCGGCCCGCACGACCTCCGTGGTCATGCTGATCGTGGCGACCGCCACCGCCGTGGGCTGGTTCATCACTTCGGCCCAGATTCCCATGCAGGTGGCTTCGCTGTTCCAGCCGCTGGTGGATTCGCCCATCCTGCTCCTGCTCGCCATCAACGTGTTCCTGTTCCTCGCGGGTATGGTGATGGACCTGACGCCGAACATCCTCATTTTTGCTCCGGTGTTCTACCCCCTCATTCAGCAGGCGGGGATCGACCCGTACTTCTTCGGCCTGCTGTTCGTGCTGAACCTCGGCATCGGCGTGATCACGCCGCCCGTGGGCACGGTCCTCTATGTCGTCTGCGGCATCGGGAACATCAAGATCGGCAATCTGGTACGGTACATGGCACCCTTCCTGATCGTGGAAGTCTGCGTGCTGTTCCTGCTGCTGTTCTTCCCCTCGTTGTCCATCGAGCCCATGAAGTTCCTCATGAAGTAACGGCGGGCGCATCCTGCCGCCACGGGGCGGGGGCGCAGGGTGACGGTGAGGCGGCTTTCATGTAGGCTTTTCTCCTGCTACCGGTCGCGTAACGAAGGAAACGACATGATTTTCAGCGCAAGCCGTCGCACGGACATTCCCACATGGTACGCCGAATGGCTGTGCAACCGTCTGGCCTCGGGCGAGGTGTGCGTGCGCCACGACGCCCGGCGCGTGACCCGTTGGCTGTTCTCCCGAGAGGCGATTGACTGTCTGGTGTTGTGGACGAAGAACCCGTTGCCGCTGCTCGACAGGGCGGCCTTTCTGCGGGAATGGCCGTGCGCATTCCAGTTCACACTGACGGGGTACGGCGGAGAGATCGAGCCGGGACTTCCCGACAAGCGGTCGCTCCTTGAGGCGTTCGGGGAGCTGGCGGACGTCTTCGGCGCGGATCGGATGGTCTGGCGCTACGATCCCGTTCTGCTTGGCGAGGCGTACCCGGCCTCACGGCACGTATCGCTGTTCGAGACGCTGGCGAAGCGTTTGCGGGGGCGTACCCGGACCTGCGTGATCAGCTTCATGGACATGTACCCGAAACTCCGCCGCAGGCTGTCCGGCCTCGGCATCCGGGAAGGCGGCGCGGACGAGCGGCGGGAGCTGACGTCCCGGTTTGCGGAGATCGCGGCCCGGAACGGCATGGCCCTGCGCCTGTGCGCCGAGGATGTGGATGTTCCCGGCGCGGAGCACGCGGGGTGCATCAGCCGGGAACTCGTCGAGCGGGCGGCTGGGTGTCGTCTGGAGGTGCGGCCTTCGCGGCAGCGGACGCTGTGCCGGTGCGTGGCGAGCGTGGACGTCGGCGTCTACGGCACGTGCGGCAACGGCTGCCTGTACTGTTACGCCAACGCGGACGGCGTGCCCGTGGGCCGGGGATCCCCGCTTCACGATCCCGCTTCGCCGTTGTTGACGGGCCGCCTCTCGCCGGAGGACGAGGTTTCGGAGCGACGCTGCGTGAGTCTGAAAAGCCGCCAGTTTTCCCTGTTGTAGCCGCAAAGCCGACGCTTTCCCCGGTGGGCGACCGCCCCAAAGGGGGAGTCTTGGAAACGCGGTCCTTATCATGCCGGAGTCACAAGGAGGCTCGTTATGCTGTGTTTTCGGGAAACCGCCATCGGGCGGGTGGGCTTGTGCGAAGAGGATGGTTTTATTGTCCGTCTGCATCTTCCCGACCGGAGCGAGGCCGTTTCGGAAGGCCCCGAGACGCCGGTGATCCGCGAGGCGTTCGAGCAGCTCGAAGCCTATTTCGCGGGGCGGCGCAAGACGTTCGATCTGCCGTTGCGCATGGAGGGGACGCCCTTCATGCAAAAGGTATGGCGCGCGCTGTGCGACGTTCCTTACGGGAAGACGGCGAGCTACGGGGACATCGCCAAGGCCGTCGGCAATCCGAAGGCATGCCGCGCCGTGGGCATGGCGAACAACCGCAATCCCATTGCGATCATCGTCCCCTGCCATCGCATCGTTGGCGGAAACGGCAAGCTGGTCGGGTACGGCGGCGGCCTCGACATGAAACGCCGTCTGCTGGATCTGGAGCGGGCCCATGCCGCCGACTGAGGACGCGCTGGAGCATCTGAGGCGGCGCGTGCCGGAACTGCCCCTCGAAAGCGGCGCGGAACTGGAGACGGATCTGTTCGTCGCGCTGGCCAAGGGCATCGTGGGGCGGAGCGGGGCGTATGCCTTCGCGTGGTCCATGCTGGGCTCCCTGCTCGGCGAGGTGACGCCGGAGCGTGTCCTTGAGGTCGGTCCCCCGCTGGAAGCGTTGGGGAAACGTACCGCCGCCTCGCTGCTCGGCGCGGCGAAGGGGGTCCGTTCCGGCAGGGTCGGGATGGAGCGGCTTTCCGGACTGTCTGACGACGAGGCCGTGGCGGCCTTGCGCGCGTTGCGGGGCGTGGACGTGCCGCTGGCTGTCCGCGTGCTCATCGGCGTGTTGCGGCGGCCCGACGTCCTGCGTTTTGACGACGGGGCGGCGCGGGAAGGATTCGCAAAGGCGTACGGCGTCTGTTCGCCGGAGCGGTTCGCGGCCTTCCGGGAGCGGTGCGCGCCGCACGGTTCGGCGGCGACGTTGTGTCTCTGGTCCTGCGGGGAGCGGCTCCGGACGGTTTTTCCCTGCGAGGACAAGGCGCTTGCGTTTCTGAAGCGCAAGGACAAGCGGCTCGGCGCGCTCATTGAACGGCTGGGGCCGATCCGGCATGAGGTTGAGCCGGACCTGTTTACCGCGCTCATCGACAGCATCATCGCGCAGCAGATTTCCGGCCATGCGGCGCGGGCGGTTTCCGAGCGTTTGCGCGCCGCTCTCGGAGCGGTCACGCCGGAGGCGATTGCGGCGGCGGACCCGTCCGTTATCCAACAGTGCGGCCTCAGCGGGCGCAAGGTCGGGTATGTGCGGGGCATCGCGCAGGCGGCGCTTTCGGGGGCGCTTGACTGGGAGAGCTTGCGGCAGGCTCCCGACGACGAGCTGATCCGCATTTTGTCCTCGCTAGACGGCATCGGGGTATGGACGGCGGAGATGCTGATGTTTTTTTCGCTGTGCCGCCCGGACGTGCTGAGCTGGGGCGATCTGGGCATCCGCAGGGGCATGGCCCTTCTGTACGGCGACCGCGAGCTGACGCGGGAGCGGTTCGAGCGTCGCCGCAAGCGGTATGCGCCCTACGGTTCCGTGGCCTCGCTCTATTTCTGGGCCCTCGCGGGCATGGAGGAGCCCCTCGCGCGCAAGCTCGCCGGGCGGTGAGTGAAGAGAGCGAAGAGGAATCGGGGGAGGGAAACCTTTCTGAAGAAAGGTTTCCCTCCCCCGTACCCCCGCCCTTCCCAAGACTTTCGACCTTATCGAATCCCTGTTTTCGGCGTTCCCGGTCTACGGGGAGGGCGGCGGTGCGGCGGATCTGTTTTGGGGGAAAAGGGAGAGGAACGTTTTTTTCTTCTCATTTTTGTTTGTGGAGCTTAGGGAGAGAAGAACCGAGTCGGAGCGTCGGGAGGTTTCCTTGGCGTATGGGAAACGGAAGGCGCGCGGCCCGTTTCCCGCATACGGAGCCGGAACGTGATCCGCATGTGAAAGTCTTTGAAGGGAGAGGGGTGGGGGTTGGGGAGGGGAGAGGGAACCTTTCCGAA
>CAUHBW010000019.1 GCA_959604115.1 uncultured Bilophila sp.
CTGACGTTCGGCGAGAAAACCCTTGACGATTTTGCACCGCAGGCAGTCCGGTGCCGTATACAACGTGATGCTCATGGCTGCTCCCTGAAAAGAGGCGGGGAAAACTCCCCGCCTCGGGTTGTCTTCTTATTTGTCGGCCGGGTCTTCGACGGAAGCCACGCACAGGGCGTTGCTGCCTTCGTACGGCACGCACCCTTCGACGTTCACTTCCTTGGCGCGATCGCCCAGAGCGGCGGCGCCGGGGACCCGGAAAGTAGCGACGTCCAGCGGTTCGATGGGGGTTTCGGCAGGCTTGGCGACCTGCGGGACCCATTCGTAGGGCACGCGGTAGGCACGGTAGGTCATGTTCATGGGAACGAACTTGCCCTTGTAGGGAGAAACGAATTCCCACACGATCTTGTGGTCGGGCGTCACTTCAAAGACGCGTCCGTCGGAACCTTCGGTGATCAGCGTGTTGCCGTTGGGCAGACGCTGCATGCCGCTGATGAAGGGGCTGTAGAAACGGTTGCTGTCCATCGGCGCGAGGAAGCCGGCTTCGCTCGGGGTGTACTGCCACACGATCTTCATGGCCACGGGATCGATTTCCAGTACGCGGGAATAGTCGCGCAGCGCCGCCTTGACGCCGGTGGGAGCGCCGGGGTTCGGCACGTCGTAGCCGCCCCAGCCGCCGTTGTCGAACACGAGGATGTTGCCGCCGCCGGGCAGGGTATGCGGGATCATGTGCGCGTGGTGCTGCCCGATGATCCAGCCGATGGCCTTGGCTTCGGGGCTGTTGTCATAGTCCGGGCCGAGCTTCCACACGATTTTGCCGGTCGCCTTGGAGATGATGAAGATGATGTTGGCTTCGCGGCCGTCAACGATGATGTTGTCGGGGTGGAACCGTTCGTCGCCCGCATCATACCACTTGTTCGGGCCGAGCACGGACATGGAGTTGATGTGCATCCAGTCGCCCATGCCTTCGGGCTGGGTCTGGCGATAGTTGGGGTCGCGGGCGAGGGTGTTCTTGGGGCCTTCGCGGAAGCCCATTTCGTCGAAATGCTCGTTGCAGTGCCATTCCCAGATGATGTCGCCGTCCCAGTCCACTTCGAGGATCACGTCGTCGAGGAGCTGCTTGTCGGAGATTTTCGGGTTGCGGGCGTTGCGGTGCGCGAGGACGAGGGTGTTGCCGGAGTCGGTCTTGGGTTCCATGCCGGGCGCGTAGTAGCCGGTGGTGCTGCCTTCGCGCTGGAAGTCGTGGTGGCAACGGGCCATCCAGCGGCCGGGAATGCCGGGATCGTCGATATATTCGTTACGGTCGAACTTCCATACGATGTTGCCGTCCCAGTCCACCTGAATGACGTCAAGGCCGTCCTGCACGCTGTACTTGCCGCTGCGGCGTCCGCGGCTGGTCATGAGGTAGCCGCCGGGGAAAATCTTGTTGGGCATGCCGTGGACGCCCTTCCATACGTTCACTTCGCGGCCGTTCATGTCCATAAGCACGGCGCCGACTTCCTGCGCCTGAAAGATCGTAAAGCCGTTCCAGCACTTCTCGGGATCGTATACGGTGACGCCGGTGGGATAGATAGTCGGATGACCCATGACTGACTCCTTGATTTCGCTGTGGTGGGGGAGAATGCCTCTCCGTATGACCGGAAGCTAGCACCGGTCCGGGGTTCGGTGCTGTTGCGTTTGTTACATTTGGCGCAAAAAAATGCGTTTCAGACCTTCAGTCGGTCCGAAACGCATCAATCCAAGTGATTTTACACACTTTTTAAAAAAACAGAACGCAAAGGAGGCCCTCCGCTTCTTCTCCGCGCACCGCAGGAACCGTTTCACGGGAGGCTCCCGCGCGGCTACTTCATCGCCAGTTCCAGGAAACGATCCATGTCGAGAATATAGACCTCGTCCTTGGCGTACGGCCCGAGGATGGCCTCCTTCTCCAGTTCGCGCAGCGCCTTGTTCAGGGTCACGCGGTGGACGCCGAGAAGGTTCGCCAGTTCCTGCTGGTTCAGGCCCGGCGACACGCGCGGCGCATCGTCCCCGTCCCGCACTCGCAGACGCAGGAACCGGCAGATGCGCGAAGGCAGCTCCTCAAGGCTCAGGCTGACCGACTGGTTGCACAGCACGCGGACCTTGGAGGCAAGCGATTGCAGCAGAGCCAGCGTCAGCTCCGGGTAATGCGGGATGATCTCCCGCCGCACGCAATCCTGCGAAAAGGCGTACACCACGCAGTCCGTCGCCGCGACGATGGAACTGCGCGCGGGCACCTCGTCGAAAAACGGGGTTTCGCCCGTAACGCACCCCGCGGGCATGGACATGAGGATCTTTTCCCGACCGTCCAGCGTCGTCCGCATCAGACGCGCTTCGCCCTGATGCAAAAAATACAGGTATGCGCCCTTTTGTCCGCCGTGCATGAGCTCGGCCCCCTTGCGGAAGATCAGGCGGTTGCCAAGGTGAAGCACCTGCCGCCATGCGCCCGCTTCGGGCGGAATATGCGTAAATTCTATAAGTTTCGCTTCGTTCGTCTGCACCTGTCGCTCCTTGTCCTCGGTCCGCCTTTTCCCTTTGGGGACATGACGTCCCCCGGCATGGAAAAATGTTTTGACAACAATATGTTGTACACGAATTTCGCACTGCGGGCAATGGTTCCCGGTCCTTCGGCGCCGGTCTTTTTGCCGCCGGGACAACAAAAAACGTTTCTTTGAGAAAAATGTAGCAACCGTTACATCATGCCTTTCTCCTTCCCGTTAGAGTGGCCCCATGTTTTCAGATCAACTCTCTGAAGGAGAAGAGGCATGAGTTCGTCAACCTTGGGAGCACGCGGAACATTGGCATTGAAGTGGATCGTATCCATCGTGATCCCCGTTATCGTCTATTTCCTCATTCCCATTGACGGTCAGGCCGTCACGCACCCGATGGCCATGTTCCTCGCCATCACCACGTGGGCGGTCTGCATGTGGGCGATGGACGGCATGAACGAAGTCGCCGTGGGGCTCATCCTCCCCGTGCTGTACATCGTCCTGTGCGGCGTCAAGCAGCAGGTGGTGTATTCGCCGTGGCTCTCGGAAGTGCCGATCATCGTCATCGGCGGGTTCGCGCTCGGCAAGATCCTTCAGGAAACGGGCCTCGGCAAGCGCATCGGCCTGACCTGCGTGCGCTGCATGGGCGGCAGCTTCATCGGCACCCTCATCGGACTCACCCTCGCGGTCTCCATCGTCGCCCCGCTCGTCCCGGCTATCACCGGCAAGGCGGCGATCTTCTGCGCCATCGGCATCAGCCTGTGCGACGCGCTGGACTTCAAGCCCAAGAGCCGCGAAGCCACAGCCGTCATCCTGACCTGCTGCCTCGCCGTGGCCTCGACCAAGCTGTGCTACCTCACCGGCGGCGCGGACCTCGTGCTCGGCATGGGGCTCCTGAACAAGGTCTCCGGCATCAACACCTCATGGATGGAATACGCCGCCCACAACTTCCTGCCCGGCATGCTCTACACCGCCATGTCCGTCGGCCTCGTCATGCTCATCCTGCCCTCCAAGGTGGACAGACAGGCCCTGCGCGCGACCCTGCAAACCAAGTATCAGGAACTCGGCCCGGTCACGCCCGAACAGAAGCGCGCCGCTCTGCTCATGCTCGCCACCCTCATCCTGCTCGCCACCGACAAGCTGCACGGCGTGGCCGCCGGTCTGGTGCTCATCGGGATCACCTTCGTGGCCTTCCTGCCCGGCGTCCGGCTGCTCGACGGCCCCAAGTTCAGCAAGATCAACTTCGCGCCCCTGTTCTTCATCATGGGCTGCATGACCATCGGCAGCGCGGGCGGCTTCCTCAAGGTCACCGGCTGGATCGCGGGCATCACCCTGCCCTACCTGCACGGCATGACCGACACCCTCGCGGGGATCGCGTCCTATGTCCTCGGCGCGGGAGCCAACTTCCTCCTGACTCCGCTCGCCGCGACCACGACCATGACCTCGCCCCTCGTCGAACTCGGCATACAGATGAAGATGGACCCGCGCGTGCTGTTCTACTCCTTCCAGTACGGCCTCGACAACTACATCTTCCCCTACGAATACGCCGTGGTCCTGTACTTCTTCAGTTCCGGCTACATGCTGTTCAAGGATATGGTCAAGGTGCTCGCCTCCCGCATGATCCTGACCGGCATCTTCCTGTTCTTCATCGCCATCCCCTTCTGGAAGATGGTGCTGTAACGCCTTTCCGGGGAACCGGAAGGGTTCCGGTTCCCCATGTCCCAACACCCCCGGGGAGGGGGAGAGGAGAAAACTGCATGCGCAAGCTCACCTCACTGGCTACGGCCCTGCTGTCCCTGTTCCTGCTTTCGGCTCCGGCGAACGCCTACGAGGCCATCAACGGCCCGCTCGGCCTGCTGTCCTACGACAAGGCGAAGGCCTACGACGGCTACACACTGTTCACCCCCCACACCAAGGTTTCCTCTTGGATCGTGGACACGGCCCGGAACCCCGGCAGCAAAACCACCTATCTCATCGACATGGAGGGCAACGTCGTGCACACGTGGAAGCACGACAACGCCGCCTTCTACGCGGAACTGCTGCCCAACGGCAACCTCCTGCGCGCCGAAAAGATCGCCGGAAGCCCGGTGAACTTCGGCGGCTGGTACGGCCTGCTCCGCGAATACGCATGGGACGGCAAGGTGGTCTGGGAATACAAGGTCAGCAACCCGAGACAGATCGCCCATCACGGTTTTGATCGCCTGCCCAACGGCAACACCGCCATCCTGATCTGGGAAAACAAGACCTACGACGAAGCCCTCGCCAAGGGCCGCGATCCCAAGGATCCCGCCCTCAGCCGCAACGGCATGGTCGCGCCCGGACAGGGCCCCGACGGGCAGCCGCTTCAGGGCATCTGGCCCGACGCGCTCATCGAAGTGACGCCCAAGGGCGAAATCGCGTGGGAATGGCACGTGTGGGATCATATCGGCACCGGCCCCGACCAGATCGACATCAACTGGCATCTGCCCCTGAGCATGGGCTATTTCGCCCGCGCCGACTGGACGCACTGGAATTCCGTCCGCTACAACCCCAAGACCGATCAGTACGCCGTCAACTCCCGCGACTTCGGGGAAATCTACATTATCGACCGCAAGACCAAGAAGATCGTCTGGCGCTTCGGCAACCCCGCCACCCACGGCATGGGCAAGGCTCCGTCCGGCTATCATGACGACGGGGAGCAGATCCTGTTCGGCTCGCACGACGTGGAATGGCTGCCCAACGGCAACCTCTCCATCTTCAACAACGGCACGCACCGTCCCAGCGCGAACCGCAGCACGGTGATGGAAATCAACCCCGCCACCAATCAGGTGGTGTGGCAGTACCAGACCAAGGATCACAACAGCTTCTATTCCGACTTCCAGTCCGCCGCCCAGAAGCTGCCCAACGGCAACTGGCTGGTGACCTCCACCAACAACGGGCACCTCTTTGAAGTCACCCCCGACAAGAAGATCGTCTGGGAATACGTCAATCCCGTCTCCGTGGACGACAAGCCCTATTGCGTGAAGCGCGACGACGCGCCCGAAAATCAGGTGCACCGCGCCTACCGCTACGGTAAGAACTACCCCGCCTTCGCGGGCAAGGATCTGAAGCCGCAGGGCAAGCTCGCCGCCGGTTGCCCGGACTGGTACAAGCTTATGGAATACAAGCCCGCCCCCGGCTACGACCCCGTCAAGAAGTAATCTCCTCGGACACGCGCGCCTGAACGGCGGCAGGCCCCGGCTTCACCCCGAGCCGGGGCTTTTTCGTGGGCGATGGCGGCATCGGAGAAGACGACGGGTCTGCTGAATAACTTACTGAAAAATAAGGATTAAGAAAAGTCCCGCAGCCGCCCCGCCGCTCACGGGCATTTGCACCGGCGGTGTGAAGCTGTCCGTGAAGGACGCTTTATCCAACACGAAGCCTTCACGCCCGGCGGTGAAGTCCAGTGCAGCCGCGTTACGGCATGCGGACCGGCGAACGGAACTTTCGTACGCTCCGGCGTCCGGCGGATCGGGGCGACGCCCCGTCACACGCGGGCCACCGCGAGAAACCCCGTATGCAGCACGCTGACGATGACTACGAAAACCTGTTCCGCCAAGGCCGACGGCCTGCCGTACACGGTCATTTCCAGCCCGCCGTGGCGGCACGCGGAAAGGCAGTCCCGGCACAGGGTGCATGTCGGCCCCGGCCGTCCGGCGGCGAGGCGTTCCTCGGTCATCGCCCCATACCGGCAGACGCGGGTGCAGGCGAGGCACCCCGTGCAGGCGTCCGTGCGCCGGATGCGCCACGGCGACAGCCTGCCGATCCACAGGGCCGCAAGTCCCAGCGGACAGACGCCCAGACAGTAGCAGGCGGAACCGTAGCGGCGGCTGAACAACGCCGCGCAGGGCAACAGGAGCACCCCGAGCAGCAGGCCCGAGGCGACGGCGGCCTCCGTGGGCGTGCCGGAGAGCCGGAAGGCGACGGGAAGGACGACGACAAGGGCGAGGAACACCAGCCGGAGCCGGGGCAGCCAGCCCGGAAGAGGCTCGGGCCTGTGCGACCGGGCCGCCGTCGCGTCCCAGACGCCGAAATAGCAAAGGTGGCTGCACCACGCCGCGCCCGCCAGCAGGACGGAAACGCCGAACAGGATCAGCATGAAGACGCCGCCGCCCCGGTACAGGGGCGCGGCGAGGATCATGCCCGGCACCGGCATGTGCAGCGAACCGGTCATGAGGAACGCGCCGTATCCCACAAGGCCGAGGACGAGCTGTCCGAAAAAGACCAGCGAAA
This sequence comes from uncultured Bilophila sp., assembly GCA_959604115.1. Lineage (GTDB taxonomy): Bacteria > Desulfobacterota > Desulfovibrionia > Desulfovibrionales > Desulfovibrionaceae > Bilophila. The sequence continues at coordinate 6,750 of CAUHBW010000019.1, forward strand.
ACAGCCGCCAGACCAGCAGGCGCGTGCGCGGCGCGGCCTTTCGGTCCGCAAGCCGCCCCGCGACCCATGCGGCCCAGAACCCGGCGGCGACAAGCTGGAGCGGCCCCCAGCCCGGAAGGAAACGTTCCAGCAGGAGCGTCTGCGGCGCGACGAACGGCAGAGGCGCAAGCAGGGCTATGGCTCCGAAAAAGGCCGCCGCCCGCGCCGTCGCCGTCTCCCGATTGCGGCCGTACCAAGTCTCCGCCGTACCGGCCAGCAGAAGCAACGCCGCGATGCAGGTAAACAGGGCCACGCCGAGCAGGATGCACGCCAGCCGGATCCACGGCTGATCCATGAACAGCCTCAGCTGCACGAACTGCGCCGCCGTCCATATCCAGCGCGCCGCAAGCAGCGGGAGCAGCACGAGCAGTACGCGCCGCAACCACGCGTCGCGCCGCCAGACGAGCGCGGCGAACAGGACGCACGCCACGGAAAAGGCGGGCTGACCCGCCCGCCAGAAATGGGCTCCGCCGATCGCAAGGGCCAGCGAAGAAGGAACCAGACAGGCAAACGAACGCAAACGGCTCACGGGATGCTCCTTCCGTTCAGGGGAATAGGCGTCCACTCTACCCGATGCGGCCCGCCGTTCCGTGATCGCCGTCACGCTTTCTTCTCGTCATCCGACGGCGCTTGATCCGGATTCTCCGTACAGGCCGTCCGGCGCGAGCAGGGCAGCGAACACCCCGGATGCCACAGGGTGACCCGGTTGCGCCCTTCCTGCTTGGAAGCGTAGAGCGCGGTGTCCGCATACCGGAACAGATCGGAAATCAGCCGCTCCACCTCTTCGGGGGTATCGGCATTCGCCGCGACGCCCCTGAACACATACCCGCCCGCACTGATGTTGAGCCGTATCGGCCGCTCGGCGTGGGTCAGGCGCGTGTCCTCGCACGCCTTGCGGAGCCGCTCCAGTTGTCCGCGCAGCGTCTCCTCGTCGGTTTCGGGCAGCAGCAGGACGAATTCGTCCCCGCCGAGCCGGGCGAAAGTGACCGAATCCGGGATGTGCCGCCGCACGATCTTGGCGAATTGCCGCAGCACCATGTCGCCCGCCGCGTGTCCGTACGTGTCGTTGATGATTTTGAAGGAGTCGATGTCGATGAAGGCCAGTCCGAAGCTCGTACCGCCCTCGCTCTGCACCCGCCGCAACTCATCCGCCAGCACTTCCCGGAAACGGCGGCGGTTCCAGAGCGCCGTAAGCGGATCGATATAGGAGAGTTCGCGCAGCATCCTTGCGTTCTTTTTGAGATTTTCCAGCATGACGTTGAGCATGGCCCGCAGTTCGGCGATTTCGTCGTGGCCCTTGACCGCTATGGACGAGACTTCCTCGCCCTCGGCGACCCGGCGCGCGAACCGCGTGGTTTCCTGAAGCGGCAGGCTGATCCTTCGCGAGCCGTACCAGCCCCACACCATGGCGATGAGAAACACGAACCCGATGGACACGGCCAACGCCTTCACGCTCCACAGTACGGAACGCTCGTACGCGACGATTTCTCCCACCTTCGTGGACAGGATGCCGCTGATGCCCGAATTGACGAGGGTCACGATGTCCTGCGCCTCTTTCCGATAGAGGGGACTGAAAAGCAGGTCGCGGGCATACGTGACGTCGGCGTCCGGAACGCCGGAGTGCAACCCGTCAGGACATTCCGCCTTCCCCTTTATGGCCCGCATGGCCTCGATCTCGGTCTGCGCCAGATCGTCGGACGCCTTGAGCGCGGACTCCAGAAACGCCACGCCCGTCCCGGAGGCGCCGTAGCGCTTGAGCAACCGCATCATGCTGATCGACTCGCCCGCCGCGATGGCGCGTTCCGCTTTTCGGGGAACCTTTCCCTGCCGCTCGTCGAGAATGGCGTAATAAGCAGCCTCGGCGGCGGGATCGCCGGTGTTGACGTATTCGCGCACCCGACGGGTCAGATCGTAGGAACTCTGGAGCAGTTCATGGCTGATCTGGAGCATTCCCTGATACTGGACGTCCGCTTCGATCATTTTGCGGAACGCGTCGTAGACGCTCCACGAAAGCGCCGCCGTGCCCATGCTCGTCACGACGAGCAGCAGACTCAACATGGAGGTAACCCACCGAATATTCATGCCTATCCTCCCGATCCCCCCGTAATCCCCCACGGGGTGTCAGCCGGATCGGCTTTCCGAAGCCCCCTCCCGGCAAACTGGTGGGGATTATAGCCCACATTATGGTAAAAAGGCTACAGCTTTTATCGACGCCACGTTACGCGGAACGGACAACGCCGCTCCGGCGCGGGACGGCGTTGCGGAAGGCGCGGCGGACGTGTACGACAAGAACGCGCCCCCCGCGCCAAGGAGCTCTCATGAAGATCATTGATGTGAAGACATGGACCGGCAGGAGCCTGTTCGAGCAGTTCGGAGGGCTGGACATCCCGTTCTTTTCCGTCACCGCGCAACACGACGTCACCCGCCTGCTGCGCCTGTCCGAATCCCGGAAAATATCCTTCTTCAGCCTGTGCCTGTACGCCGTGACCCGGGCGGTCAACCGTGTGGAGGCGTTCCGCTGCCGGGTACTCGCCGGAGGGGAGGTCGTGCTCCACGACCGGATCGACGCCGTATATCTCGCCCTGCGCACCGACCGGGCCGTCACCGCCGTCCGCGTGCCCTATCGGGAAGATTTCGGGGCCTTCCATGAGGCCCGGCAGGAAGCGGAACGCGACGTGCTCGCCAGAAAACATCCCGAATTCTACAACGGCCCGGAACGCGACGTGATCTATGTGAGCTGCATGCCGTGGCTGGCCTTCACCTCGGGCTCGCACCCCTGTTCGCTCGGCGGAGGCTACGACTCCATCCCCCGCATCACCTTCGGCAAGTACGACCGGCAGGAAGCGCGAACCACCATGCCCTTCGACGTCCATTCCCACCACGGATTCGTGGACGGCTTCCGGCTCGGGGAACTGTTCCGGGAATTCGACGGAGCACCGGTGTAGCCGCGCCCGGCGTCAGGCGACGAAGCCCTTTTTCAGCAGTTCCTCAAAAAGCTCCCGCCGCATGGGTCTGGCGTAATAGAACCCCTGCGCCTTGTGACAGCCGAGCCCGATAAGCATTTCGGCCTGCTCGCCGTTCTCCACGCCTTCGCAGATGACGTCCATGCCGAGCTGCCGGGCCAGCCCCACGACGCTGCCGATGACGATGCGTTCGCGCGTGCCGAGCTGGCCGCGCCCCACGAAACTGCGGTCGAGCTTGAGCACGTCCGCCATGAGCTGCTGGAGTTGGCCGAGGGAGGAATAGCCCGATCCGAAATCGTCGATGGCGATCAGGAACCCGCGTTCCTTCAACTGGAGCACCTGAGCGCACACGGCCTCCGGGTTGCCCATGATCGCGCTTTCGGTCAGTTCCAGTTCCAGCAGGGCGTGCGGAACGCCGTGGCGGTCGGCGATCGCCGTCACCCGGTCGGGAAAATCAGGACTGTCGAAATGCAGGCTGGAAAAATTGCAGGAAACCGGCTTGACCGCCAGTTTCCGGTCGAGCCATTCGCGCACGGTCCGGCACACCTGCTCGTAAATGTACAGATCGACCTCCATCACGGAACCGTTGCGCTCGAAAAACGGGATGAAACTCCCCGGCATGAGCAGGCCGCGCACGGGATGGTTCCAGCGGACCAGCGCCTCGCTGCCCACGAGTGTTCCGTCGCGCATGTCCACCTTGGGCTGGAAATAGGCCTCGAACTCGTCCTGAGCGAGGGCCAGTTCCAGCCGGTCTTCCAGCTCGCGCTGCAACAGGGCCTTCTCCCGCATCTTTTCGCCGTACAGGACAATGGGCTTCGAGGTCTGCTTGGCGTTCCGGCGCGCGTAGTTGGCGTAGTCCAGCATGCGGTGGACGTCGGATTCCTCCGTCTTGCTGATCACATGGACGCCGAAGACCGTGGCGATCCGGTACGTCATGTCCCGCATGCGCCTCCACTCGTCCAGCTCCACGTTGAGGCCGTTCACCCGGGCGCTCAGCTCGTCCCAGCCGACGTAGCGCAGCAGCAGAATGAAGTGGTCCGCCGACACGCGGGCGCACAGCTCCCCTTCCCCGAGGCCGCGCCGCAATATCTCCGCGAAGGCGTGCAGGATCTGATCGCCCGCCGCGAAGCCGAGGTTGTCGTTGATGGTCTTGAACTGGTTGATGTCGCCGTACAGGAGCGCGTAGGCCCCGTCGGGCTCTCCAGCCAGCAGCGCCTCGCACTCCTTGTAGAATTTGTTCATGTTGTCGAGGCCGGTCAGATCGTCCCGGTAGAGCAGCTCCTGTATCCGGCGATGGCTTCGGGTCTTGATGACGAGATTGCGGAGCAGCAGAAGGATGATCACCGCAAACAACGCCGCCAGCCCGCACACCACCGCGATGAAATGCTGGGCGGCGAAGTCGTACAGCGTGATCCGGCGCGGCTTCGCGGTGTTCTTCAGCACCAGCTCGTCCATTTTTTCGGCGGCGGTGTACTGGACGCACTTGTCCAGAATGGAGAACAGCCGGGGATCGGCCTTCTTGGATACGCCCAGACAGATTTCGCTCGAGTACATGCTCAGGGCCGTGATCGCCAGCGATTCGTACAGGCGGTCGAACCGCAGAAAACTGCTGATGTAGGCGTTGGTGTAGGTCGCGTCGGCCTTGCCTTCCAGCACCGCGTCCACGCACTCCCGCACCGTCTTGAAAAAAAGAATCTCCTTGTCCGGGTTGTCGTCCGCAATCTTTTGCAGCAGCCCGTATCCGTCCTGCAACGCGATTCTCCGGATGGCCCCGGTCTGCGCGCCCCGGAGCAGCACGGTCGGGGAACGGAGATACGAACGGGTGGCGTACATGTTGTTGCGTTCGTTCCAGAGATAATCGCCGGTGACGGAGCACACCACGTCGATCTTCCCCTCGCTGAGCCGACTCAGCGCCTCCCGCTGCGGAACCGGCTCGAAGCGGAACTGAAGACCGGTGGTATCCGTGAAGGACGCAAACAAATCCGCCGTCACCCCGACAAAGGAACCGGTCTTGGGATCGGTGTATTCCAGCGGCCGCCATGAAGGATCATAGGCAACCCGGATGACGCGATCCTCTCTCAAAAAAGCCTCTTCATCCTTGGTGAACGCGGGATTCTGCCCCACCCCCACGGAGAAGTACTTGTTGTACAACTTCATCTGGTAATTGGGATCGCGAAGGAAAATGGTGTCCAGAGCCGCGTTGATGCGGGCGAGCAGATCGGGCCGCCGGGCGTTTACGGCGATGTAGAGCGGCTCGGGCGAAAACCGCGCCACGCTGCGGAACGTGCTGTTGCGTCCCAGATGCGTGATGGCGACGCCGTCCAGCGTCCCGTCCGCCAGCGCCTCCAGCAGCGGCCCCGTTTCCGCGTAGGGGACGATGTCCAGCCTGACGCCGTGCTCCCGGCAGTAGCTCCGAAACTTCTCGCCGTCCTTGCCGCCCTCGATGATGCCGACCTTCATGCCCTGAAACGAGGCGAAATCCTCATAATTGTACCGGGAGTCCCCCACCCTGACGTTGAGCGTGACGAACACGCTGCCCAGTGAGGCGTCCGAAAACAGCATTTCCTTTTTTCGCTCTTCGGTCAGATAGACCGAGGGGAGCAGATCGATCTCTCCCTCCCGCAGCATCCGAAGCGTGCGGCGCCAGCTTTCCCCGTCCACGACCTCATAGGAAAACCCGGCGAACTTGGCGATTTCCTGAAGAAATTCGAAGTTGAACCCCCGGTAGCGCCCATCGGCGGATCGGGTCATATAATCCCCGTCCTCATAGTAGCCGACGCGGACGAACTCCCCGTCCGCCGCCTCCGCGAAAAGGCGGAATCCGGCGCCAAACAGGATAATCGCGGCAATGATGACCATCCAACCGTGTTTCTTCATGCACTGACCTTGTTTCCCGCCGCATGCGGAACGGCGAACGGTTTTGCGCGTGCCGGAACCGCCGACATGCCGCGAAGTCCATTCCCGATGAGCTTGTTTCCGTCCGGCGGGCCTCCCACGGAGGACACCGGAAAAGCATCTCCGGATACCCCCCATCGGCTCTCGGTACGTTTTCCCGGCACCGTACACTATAACACACCACACCGTCTACACTTTCACAAGTAACAAGCCGGGTTCCGCGCACCTGCCGGGAGACCGGATCGCATTCGAAAACAGCGGCGCATTCCCAATAAGGCTGGGGAACCCGACCCTGTTTTTCTCTCCTTTTTCCGCCTGTTTCCCCTTCCGGTTTTCCGCATGCCGCGCCTCCGTCCGCCGCCCAAACGCCCGTTCCACGCGGGCATGCCCGCAGCAAAGAGGAACGCCCGCCGACCGTCTTTTTCGCCGAACGGGCCGCCCTCAATCCGCAGGCCAAACGCCTCGCCCCGGCCTCACGGCTTTTCGACCCCGGGAGGCCGCCGCGCCGGGTTCCGCAAAAGGACGTTGAAGAAACCCCCGGACAACGGCATGGCCGTGTCCGGGGGCTTCCCGCATGCGTCGTGAGGCCGCCGGAGCCGGGTCCGCGCGGTGCGGCGGAGCGTCCGCGCGAATCCAGAAAACCGGGGACGGCGCGGCTATTTCGCCGCGGAATGCGCCGTGTGCGGCTGGAACACGAACGCCGCCAGCCCGACGATGAGCGCGCCCACTCCCACGCCGACGGCGTAGGTGCCGCCCCAGCTCCATGCCATCGAGGCGAAGCTGAACAGCAGCGGCGACACGCTCTGGCTCACGCGGGCGAAGGTTTCGCTGACCGCAAGGATGGCGGCGCGGTCGTCCGGCGTGCCGAGCAGGGCCACGTTGTCGTTGACGATGGGCAGGGAAAGCCCCTGCGCCGCGCCGGACACGAACAGCGGCACCGCGCACAGCCACAGCCCCGGTACGACCGGCAGGAAGGCCAGCGGCACGGCGTAGCACGCGCCCGCCGCCAGCATGAGCGCGCGGAACGACCAGCGCCGGTGCAGGCGCGGAAGCCCCGCCGCCGCAAGGTAGGAACCGATCGCCACCGTGGAGAATACGAGGCCGATGCGCGACGACGACGCGTGGAAGCGCGCTTCCGCCATCATGGGGAAGCAGGTGTTGATTGGGCCGTAAATGGCGCAGTAGCACAGAAAAAAGATCACGAAAAGCCCGATCGCCTTGCGCTCGCGCAGGATGTTTCCCGTCTGCTTCAGATAGCGGCCCCAGTCCATCGCCCGCTGCGGATGCTCCAGCGTCACGGACAGGCTGAGGAACGCCGTGGGCAGGGCCAGCGTGAACACGAGGAACGGCGCGCGCCACGACCATTCCCCGAGCAGTCCGCCGACGATGGGGTACACGATGGTTCCGAGGCTCGAAACCGCCGTCAGCCGTCCCATGATACGCGGCAGGTGCGCCTCGTCCACCATGTCCGCCGCGAGGATCGTGTACAGGACGCCGAGCGGCCCCGCGCCGATGCCCTGAATGACCCGGCAGGCCAGCACTTCCCGCCACGTCTCCGCGAACAGGCACAGGATGCCCCCGGCGGCGAACACGAACAGGGACGGAAGCAGGATCGCCTTCCGCCCGAACCGGTCGGACAGAATCCCCGCGATGGGCGTCATGGTCGCCTCGGCCAGCGTGAAGCAGACCACCACCAGACCGGCTTCGGCCACGGTCAGGCCGAACGCCCGGGCCATGCCCGGCATGACCGGCAGGATCAGCGTGACCCCCATGGCGCTCAACAAGCGGACACTGAACAGCAACGTCAAATCTTTCGTTCCCGGCATACGAACCTCCACTCGGAGCACGGACCATAGCACGGCCCGCCGGGAGGCGCTTGTATTTTTGCCATCTCCTAGAATCATGCCCCCCCCCGCGTGAGAAAAACGCCGCACCGGTCGGTCGGGAACCCCGCTTCCGGGCAATCAGCGGTTGTCCCGGAGCCTGAGGGATGGTAACTTTTCGGGCAAGAACAGGAGGATCACCATGAAAGACTGGACCCCTTCCGCCCTGCTGCACGCATCCGGGATGTACTGGGAAAGCTGCGCCATCCACGCCGCCGTGCATCTGGATCTCTTCACGCCGCTGGACGACGGCCCGCTGACGCCGGAGGAACTCGCCGAACGCCTCGGCTGCCGCCCCGAAAGCACCGCGCGGCTCGTCACCGCCCTGTGCGCGCTGGGACTGCTGTCCCGGACGGGCGACGCCTGCGAACTGACGCCCTTCTCCAAGACCAGCCTCTGCCGGGGCAAGCCGGGCTATCTCGGGCATGCCGTCGAACACCACCGCGATCTGCTGCCCGGCTGGTCGAAACTGGATCAGGCCGTCCGCGAAGCCAAACCGGTGCGGGCGCGCACGTCCGTCGAAACGGGGGACAACGCCGAGCGGGAGGCCTTCCTCATGGGCATGCGCAACATCGCCAACGCGCAGGCCGAACGCAGCGTGCCGCACATCGACCTCACCGCACGCAAACGGCTGCTGGATCTCGGCGGCGCGACCGGAGCCTACGCCATCCACTTCTGCCGACAAAACCCCGATCTGGAAGCCGTGGTCTTCGATCTGCCCACCTCCAAGCCGTTCGCGGAACGCGTCATCGCCGAGGAAGGCATGACCGACCGGGTGCGCTTCGCGGGCGGCGACTTCACGCTGGACGAACTCCCCGGCGGCTTCGACGTGGCGTGGCTCTCCCAGATACTGCATGGCGCGGGCTTCGAGGCATCCGTCAACATCGTGCGCAAGGCCGCGCGGGCCCTCGTTCCGGGCGGTCTGCTCCTCATTCAGGAATTCATCCTCGACGACGACCGCAACGGGCCCGAACACTCCGCGCTGTTCGATCTCAACATGCTCGTCGGCACGCCCGACGGACAATCCTACACCCAGCAGGAGCTCGCCGGATTCCTGCGCGCCGCCGGAGCCGTGGACATCCGCCGTCTGCCCCTGCACCTTCCGCAGGGCTGCGGGATCATGGCGGGGACGATTCCGATCACGCCCGAGAGGATAGCGGAAAACGCCTAGCCGTTCTTCGCAATCAGCTTTTCCCCAAAAGAAACACGGCTGAAGGCGACGCCGTCCGCCGGTGCAACGCCTCAGGCCGATCTCTGAAACGCCACCGTTTTCGCCTCCGAAAGCTCCCATTCTCACGCCGGACCTTCGCAGCACTCTCATGTCCGGCTTTCCATTCTCATAAGGCTCCGTTTCACTCCAACGCGAAAGGCCGACTTCCCCGTCGGCCTTTTTTGCGTCCGGCTTCTTCGCGGGGCACGCGGGACTGTGCGGGCGCGCATGATACCGCCATGCACTCTCACGCCGTACATAGCGTCACTGCATCTTTTTCCCAAATGATACATCACCGCACATATCTTATACAGAAAGACTGTTGCACAAACTTTATACGATGCGAATAACACGAAAAACGATAAAATAATACATTATAAACGCTCATATTCTCTAACATTTTTTATCATTGAACGAATTGATGCCGTATTGCTACGGTTTTTTCAGCACAAAGTGCTTCGCTTCTGTGGCGTTCCATTCGTGTCATGTTCATTCAACACGTGTTACAGACATTGTTCAAGGAGGTCCGTATGCACCTTACTCCTCGCGAGCTCGACAAGCTCATGATTCACACACTGGCTGACGTCGCGCTCAAGCGGAAAGCCAAAGGCCTGAAGCTCAACCACCCCGAAGCCGTCGCCGTGCTTTCCGCCGCCGCCCTTGAAGAAGCCCGCTCCGGAAAAACCGTCGAAGAGGTCATGGCCGAAACCCGCAAAATCCTTTCCCGCAACGACGTCATGGAAGGCGTGGTGGAAATGATCCCCACCGTACAGGTGGAAGCCGTCTTCACCGACGGAAGCCGTCTCATCACCATTCACAACCCCATCAACTAAAGGGGGATTTCCTCATGGCCAACAACGCTCCCAACACTCCGAAAACGCCCGTCGGCGGCCTTGTTCTGGGCTCCGATCCCATTCAGTTCAACGAAGGCCGCAAGACCATCACCCTCAAGGTCCACAACACCGGCGACCGTCCCATTCAGGTGGGTTCCCACTTCCACTTCTTTGAAGTGAACCGCGCGCTGGAATTCGACCGCCACGCCGCCTACGGCATGCGCCTGAACATCTCCTCCACCACCGCCATCCGCTTCGAACCGGGCGATGAAAAGACCGTCTCCCTCGTCGCCATCGGCGGCACCTCCGGCACCTACGGGTTCAACAACCTCGTGGACGGCTGGACCGGCGACGAACACGAACGCGTCATCAACGAAGAGCGCGCCGACAAGCTCGGCTTCAAGAACGCCAAACTGTAAGCCCCGCGCCCTCGACGCGGCCAAAAGGAGTTTTCTTATGCCAACTATTTCCCGTCAGGAACATGCGGCCCTCTTCGGTCCCACCGTGGGGGACAAAATCCGGCTTGGCGATACCGACCTGTATGTTGAAATCGAAAAGGACTTGCGCCACTACGGCGACGAATCCATGTACGGCGGCGGCAAAACCCTGCGCGGCGGCATGGGCGGCGACGCCCGGCTTGATCGCGCGGCGGGCGTGCTCGACCTCGTGATCACCAACGTGACCATCATCGACGCCAAACTGGGCGTGATCAAGGCCGACGTGGGCGTCCGCGACGGCAGGATCGTGGGCATCGGCAAGAGCGGCAACCCCTCCATGATGAACGGCGTGGACCCCAACCTCATCGTGGGCAACTCCACCGACGCCATCACCGGCGAACACCTTATCCTCACCGCCGGCGGCATCGACTCCCACGTGCATTACATCTCGCCCCAGCAGGGCTACGCGGCCCTGTCCAACGGCGTGACCACCTTCTTCGGCGGCGGCGTCGGACCCACCGACGGCACCAACGGCACGACCATCACCGCCGGCCCCTGGAACATCGCCAAGATGCTCGAAGCCGTCGACGCCATGCCGGTGAACGTGGGCCTTCTCGGCAAGGGCCACGCCTACGACTCCGTCCCGCTGGTCGAACAGATCGAGGCCGGCGCGTGCGGCTTCAAGGTGCATGAGGACTGGGGCGCCATGCCCGCCATGATCCGCGCCGCCCTGAGCGTCGCCGACGACATGGACGTGCAGGTTTCCGTCCACACCGACACCCTGAACGAAGCCGGCTACGTGGAAGACACCATCGACGCCATCGCGGGCCGCGTCATCCACACCTTCCACACCGAAGGCGCGGGCGGCGGCCACGCCCCCGACATCCTGAAAGTCGCGGGCCAGCCCAACGTGCTCCCCAGCTCGACCAACCCGACCCTGCCCTTCGGCGTCAACACGCAGTCCGAGCTGTTTGACATGATCATGGTCTGCCACAACCTGAACCCGAACGTGCCTTCCGACGTCTCCTTCGCCGAAAGCCGCGTGCGCGCCGAAACCGTGGCGGCGGAAAACGTCCTGCACGACATGGGCGTCATCTCCATGATCTCCAGCGACTCGCAGGCCATGGGCCGCGTGGGCGAAAACTGGCTCCGCGTGATCCAGACCGCCGACGCCATGAAGGCCGCCCGCGGCAAGCTCCCCGAAGACGCGCCCGGCAACGACAACTTCCGCGTGCTGCGCTACGTCGCCAAGGTGACCATCAACCCGGCCATCACGCAGGGCGTCAGCCACGTCATCGGCTCCGTGGAAGTGGGCAAGTACGCCGACCTCGTGCTGTGGGAACCGCAGTTCTTCGGCGCCAAGCCCAAACTGGTGATCAAGGGCGGCATGATCAGCTGGGCCAACATGGGCGACCCCAACGCCTCCCTGCCCACCCCCCAGCCGACCTACTACCGTCCGATGTTCGGCGGCATGGGTCTCGCCAAGCCCCGCACCCGCATCACCTTCGTGTCGCAGGCCGCCATGGACTGCAACGTCAAGGAAAAGCTCGGCCTCCGCAGCTGCCTTGAAGCGGTCCGCAACATCCGCGGCCTGAACAAGCACGACATGATCCGCAACGGCAACCTGCCCAAGATCGAAGTCGATCCCGAAACCTTCGCGGTCAAGGTCGACGGCGTCCACGCCACCGTCAAGCCCGCCCAGAAGGTTTCCCTCGGGCAGCTCTACTTCTTCAGCTAACGCGACAACCGGGATGTGAAAGACCGGGGGAGGGGCACCGCCCCTCCCACAAACATTTCGACTGCGCGGGCGGCTTGGCGAAGATTCCGCTTCACGCCTCCCCGCAGAAACACGCCTCCGCCCGGACGCACACGCTTGCCCCCACACGCCGCACCCCGTTTTCGAGGGCGGTCCGTGGGAAACCGGTTCCCCCGGCAGGGCCAAGCCCCCTTGCCGCCGGAGGCGCCATCAAAAGGAAAACCCATGCACATCGTAGAAACCGTACTCGGCAACATCAACGATCCCGTCTGGAAAGCCAAGCTCGCCGACGCCGCCATCGACACGCTCGAACTGAGCCAGTGGGACGCCCAGAAGAACCGTCTCCGCAAAGACAC
>CAUHBW010000020.1 GCA_959604115.1 uncultured Bilophila sp.
CTTCCCCTCCCCAATCTCATATTCCCCTATTCGCCCAGCCACTTGTTGCGGATGGCCTTTTCCTTGCCGTTTTCGCGGATGGCCTTGAGGCCCTTGTTGACCTGAGCGGCGAGTTCGGCGTTGTCCTTGCTGAACACGAAGCCGATGTATTCGGCGTCTTCGGTGAGGAAGGCGACCTTCATGAGATCCTTGTAGCCTTCCTTGCGGCTGGCGTAGTAGCGGGCGACCGGGTCGTCGCAGACCACGACGTCGAGGCGGCCGTTGCGCATGTCTTCAAACACGAGGCCCACTTCGTCGTAGGTGCGGAGGTCGATGTCCACGTTCATCTTGCGCAGAGCCTCGATGGCGGTGGTGCCGATCTGCACGCCGACCTTCTTTCCCTTGAGGTCTTCGGGCTTGGTGATCGGGGCGTCCTTGGCGACCACGACGGCCTGATGGACTTCATAGTAGGGATCGGAGAACACATAGGCCTTCTTGCGCTTCTCGGTGATGGTCACGCAGGAGGCGATGACGTTGGCCTGCCCGGATTCGAGCGACGCGAAGATGCCGTCCCACGCGATGTTGCGGAACTCGCTCTTCATGCCCAGTTCCTCGGCGATGGCGGCGATGATGTCGCGGTCGTACCCGATGATGTTCTTGTTTTCGTCCAGGAATTCCATGGGCGGCCACGTGGGGTTGGCGGCGGCGATGAGCGTTTTCTCCGCGGCGAATGCGGGCCCGCAGAGCACCAGAACGGCCAGAAGACTGGTCAGAATGCTACGAAACATGGTTTCTCCTCCAGAAAAAATAAAGTGGAAAACCATAGTCCGGCGTCGGAGGGCCGTCAACAGGAAAAGCGGAGCGGGGGCAAGGGGATGGGGGACTCGCTCCGTCGGGCGGATGCGGATGCGGAAACGCCCGCCATTGTGGAAAAAGGGCTTCCCTACTTGATTTTTGTTGGGCGATGCGTGATTCTACCGGCTGGTATGCTATGGAAGGGAGCGCGTCGCCGCGATCGGAGAGATTCCGTCGGGCGGGGGCCTCCTTTCCTGACGGCCGCCGCGTGAGACGCGGAGGCGCCCGTGTTTCTGTTCGACGGGACGGATTGTCGCCCCGTTTGTGGAAAAGGCCATGCCGGATTCCTTCATGGAACGCGGCTTCTCCCTTTCTCCCCTAACCAGAATGAGGTTGATAATGAAACGTCTCGCCGCCCTGCTGATGGGCTTGCTTCTCATGACCGTGCTGGTCGTTCCGGCCTCCGCCAAGGATCTCGTCGTCGCCCACGATACCAACTTCATGCCCTTTGAATTCAAGGGCCCCGACGGGAAATTCACCGGCTTCGACATCGAACTGTGGGAAACCATCGCCAAGAAACTCGGCCTCAGCTATACGTTCCAGCCTATGGACTTCAACGGCATCATCCCCGGCCTCCAGACCGGCAACGTCGATGTGGGCATCGCCGGCATGACCATCACGCCCGAACGCGCCAAGGTCGTGCTGTTCTCCGACGGCTACTACACCTCCGGCCTCAAGATTCTCGTCCGTGACGGCGAAAAGAACATCAACAAGCTGGAAGACCTCGCCGGAAAGGTCGTCGCCGTGAAGACCGGCACCTCGTCCGTCCCGTTTATGAAGGATTTCGGCAAGGCCAAGGAACTGAAGCAGTTCCCCAACAACGACGGTATGTTCTTTGAACTGCTGAGCCGTGGTGTGGACGCCGTGGTGTTCGACATGCCCGTGGTCACCGCCTTCGCCAATTCCGCCGGCAAGGGCAAGGCCAAGGTGGTCGGCCCCCTTTATGAAGGCCAGAAGTACGGCATCGGTTTCGCGCAGGGCAGCGAAGCGCTGGTGAAGAAGGTCAACGAGGCCCTCGCCCAGATGCGCAAGGACGGCTCCTACGCCAAGCTGTATGAAAAGTGGTTCGGTTTCGCGCCCAAGGAATCGGATATGTAGGACGCGCGCGTCCTCAAGAGTGGAGACACGGGGAGGTTCTGGCCTCCCCGTCCCTTTTCTTCCTTTAATCCATCGGGTGCCGCATGGCTTTTGACTTTGAACCTTCCATTATTCTGGAAACCGCGCCCCAACTGCTGAGCGGTGTGAAGCTCACGCTGATCCTCACCGTGGGCGGGCTTCTTTTCGGCCTTCTTCTCGGCGTGGTCACCGGGCTTGTCAACACTTCCCGAAGCCGCATCCTCAGGGGGATCGCCATCGTCTACATCGAGGCGATCCGGGGAACGCCGCTCATCGTTCAGGTGATGTTCCTCTATTTCGGCCTTCCGCTGGCCCTCGGCATGCGCATTCCCCCCGACGTGGCGGGCGTCATCGCCATCGGCGTGAACTCCGGCGCGTACATCGCCGAAATCGTGCGCGGAGCCATCGTTTCCATCGACAAGGGGCAGACGGAAGCCGGGCGGTCCACCGGGCTCACGCAGGCCCAGACCATGCTCTACATCATCTGGCCTCAGGCTTTCCGGCGCATGATCCCGCCGCTGACCAACCAGTGCATCATTTCGTTGAAGGATACGTCTCTGCTGGTGGTCATCGGCGTCGGCGAACTGACCCGTCAGGGGCAGGAAATCATCGCCGTGAACTTCCGGGCCTTTGAAGTGTGGCTGACCGTGGCGATTTTCTACCTCGCCATGACCCTGAGCATCTCCGCCGTGCTCCGCTACTACGAGCGCAAGCTCATGCTCGGCAGACGTTCCGCGCCCGCGGCGGTGCCTCCGGTGCCTTCCGATCCGCAGGCGTAACATCCCGTTTCATCCATCTTTTTCCGGTTTGCAAGTGTCCGAAGGAGAGATATGTCCAGCACCGTGCAGCAGGCTCAGCACAAATCCCCTTTGATTCCGAGCCTTTTTAAGACAATTCGCAATGGGTACACCCTCGGGATGCTGTCCAAGGACGTCTCCGCGGGCATTACGGTGGGCGTGGTGGCCATCCCGCTCGCGCTCGCCTTCGCCATCGCCTCGGGGCTGACGCCGGAACGCGGCCTGTACACGTCCATCGTCGCCGGGTTCTTCATGGCCTTTTTCAGCGGCAGCCGTTTTCCGGTCAGCGGGCCGACGGGCGCGTTCGTCGTCATCATCTACAGCATCGTTTCCCGGCACGGGTACGAAGGGCTGGTCCTGACGACGCTGATGGCGGGCATTCTGCTGATCATTTTCGGCTTCTTGCGATTGGGCGTGCTGGTGAAGTACATTCCCTATCCGGTGACCACGGGGTTCACCGCGGGAATCGCCCTGCTGATCTTCTCGTCGCAGATGAAGGACTTCTTCGGCCTGCCCCTTGTGGATACGCCGCCGGAGTTTTTTGACAAATGGGGAGCCTATGCGCAGAACGCGATGGATTTCAGTCCGGCGACGTTCGGCGTTTCCCTGTTCACGCTGGCGGTCATTCTGTTGATCCGGCGCACGGTCCCCAAGATTCCCGCGCCGGTGGTGGCGGTGTTTCTGGCGACGCTGGTGGTGTGGCTGTTCGGCCTGCCCACCGAAACCATCGGTTCCCGGTTCGGCAGCCTGCCCACGGGCTTTCCCGAATTCACCATGCCCTACGGCGTGACCTTCGAGCGCATCCGCGAGCTGTTCCCCGACGCGCTGACCATCGCCCTGCTGGCGGGCATCGAATCCCTGCTCGCCTGCGTGGTGGCGGACAGCATGACCGGCGACCGGCACAATTCCAACATGGAGCTGGTTTCGCAGGGCGTCGGCAACGTGGTTTCGGTGTTTTTCGGCGGTTTCGCGGCTACGGGAGCCATCGCGCGCACCGCGACCAACATCCGGGCGGGCGCGGTTTCGTCCGTTTCCGCCATCGTGCACTCCCTGTTCCTTGTGGCGGTCGCCATGTGGCTGCTGCCGCTCATCGAGTTCATCCCGCTGGCGGCCCTCGCCGCCGTGCTGGTGACGGTCGCCTACGACATGAGCGATCTGCGCACGGTGCGCCACATCTTCGAAGGGCCGAAGTCCGACTGGTCGGTGATGATCCTGACCTTTGCGCTGACGGTGATATTCGACCTGACCGTGGCCGTGTACACCGGCGTCATGCTGGCCTCGCTGCTGTTCATGCGCCGCATGAGCGAGCTGACGGGCATCCACACCTGCGTTTCCGGCGAAGAGGAAGAGGCCGCCGAGCACGACATCCCGGTGCCGGATGAGGAAAGCGTGCCCGACGGCGTGGAGATCTTCGCCATCAACGGCCCGCTGTTCTTCGGTGTGGCGGATCGGTTCCAGTCCACGCTGGACGCGATGGAGACGCCGCCCAAGGTGTTCATCATGTATCTGCACAACACGCCCGCCATCGACATGACCGGCATCCACGCGCTGGAAGCGTTCCTCGAACGCCGTCAGGAGGGGTGTCGCGTGCTGTTCGCCGCCGTGCAGGAACCCGCCCGCCGGACCCTCCAGCGCGTCGGCATCCTTCGCGCCGTGGGCGAAGAGAACATCTTCCCGTCTCTCGACGAGGCCCTGCTCCGCGCCGAGGAGATTCTGGAAGAAGAGAAAGGGAAGTGAGATGAAGATGGGGGGCGGGGCGCGGGAACCTTACTCCACAACGGTTCCCTCTCCCCTCCCCCAAACCCCCTCCTCTCTCCCTCCCAAGACTTTCGTGTTTATCGAATCCCTGTCGTCGGTTTTCCCTGCGATGTGAGGAGCGTCCGAACGGAGCGTGTTCGGGCGCTTTTTGCGTTGCGGGACGGTGAAGGAAAAGGGGAGGGAGGAGCCGGGCGTTTGTGCTGTCCGGCGTTCGTGTGGTAGCTTCCCTGTGGACGTTTCAGGGGAAGGGCGTCGTGCCCGCCCCGGTTTCCGAAGAGAGAGGAAAACACGCCGGGTCAAGGGGGCGGTTTGCCCCTGCCGGCGCGGTTCGCGTCTTGCGAGTGCGGGGCGGACCCTGCCCGCCGGAGGCGTTTCCAGAGGGAAAGTTCTATGGTCGTCAGACTGGCATGCGGAGCGTTGCAGGGTGTGGACGCCTTTCGGGTGGACCTCGAAGTGGATTTTCTCCGAAAGGGGATGCCCGCGTTCGTGATGGTCGGGCTTGCCGAGGGCGCGGTCAGGGAGGCCAAGGAGCGGGTTTTCGCCGCCCTGCGGTCGTGCGGCTTTACCCTGCCCGCAGCGCGCATTACGGTGAATCTGGCCCCCGCCGACCGCCGGAAGGCCGGAAGCGGCTACGATCTGCCGTTGGCGGTGGCCCTGCTGGCGGCTTCCGGCGTCGTGCCCGAAGAGCGGGTGCGGGGCTGGTTCCTCGCCGGGGAATTGTCCCTTGGCGGCGCGATCAAGCCCGTTCCCGGCGTGTTGCCGCTGGCCATGCTGGCCCGGAGCGAAGGCGCGCGGGGCATCGTCACCGCCGCCGAAAACGCCTCGGAAGCCGCGCTGGTCGAAGGGCTGTCCGCCTACGGTCCGGCGACGCTGGACGAGGCCGTGCGCTTTCTGCTCGGAGAAGAGGAGCTGCGTCCCGCCGAGCCGCCCGTCGACGACGAGGACGGCCTGCGCGGCGCGCCGGATTTCGCGGACGTGAAGGGGCAGGAGCACGCTAAGCGGGCCATTGAAATCGCGGCGGCGGGCGCGCACAATCTGCTGCTCATCGGCCCGCCCGGCAGTGGGAAGACCATGCTCGCCAAGCGCATTCCGTCCATCCTGCCGCCCCTCGCCCCCGACGAGGCGCTTGAAGTGACCAAGATTTACAGCGTGGCGGGTATGCTCGGAGGCAAGGGGCTCGTGTCCGAACGGCCTTTCCGCGAGCCGCACCACACGGTGTCGGACGTGGCGCTGGTCGGCGGCGGGACGTATCCCCGGCCCGGCGAAGTGTCGTTGGCGCACCGGGGAGTGCTGTTCCTCGACGAGCTGCCGGAATACGGCAAGAGCACGCTCGATGTGCTGCGCCAACCGCTTGAGGGCGGCACGGTCACGGTATCCCGTTCGGCGCATTCGGTGACCTTTCCGGCGGACTGCATGCTGGTGGCGGCGATGAATCCCTGTCCCTGCGGCTATGCGACCGATCCCCGGCATACCTGCGTGTGTTCGCCCCTCCAGATACGGCGTTACCGGTCGCGACTTTCCGGGCCGCTGCTGGACCGCATCGACCTGCACGTCAACGTGCCCGCCGTGCCGTATGAGGATTTGCAGGCCGGAGCCTCGCCGGTGACTTCGGCGCGGATGCGGGAACGGGTGCTGGCGGCGCGCGCCGTGCAGCGGGAGCGGTACGCGGAGACGCCCCGTTGCCGCACCAATGCGGACCTTTCCGGCGGGTTTCTGGAAGCGCACTGCCGTCTGGGCGCGGAGGAACGGGAGTTTCTCCGCGAAGCCGTGCAGCGTCTGGCCCTTTCCGCGCGGGCCTATACCCGCATCCTGCGGATCAGCCGGACCATCGCGGACCTGGCGGGCGCGGAACGCCTCGGCATTCCCCACCTTGCCGAGGCCATCGGATGCCGCGTCCTCGACAGGGAAGTCCTGTAACGGTCTGGCGTTTCCGCAGTATTTCAGGCCAAGCCACGGGCATTCCGGACTGTCCGTGAACACGCGGAGCGGGAGATTTCAAACAGTTCGGAAGAGGCAAGAGGCGAACCTTCAAAGGGCATTTCGCCTTTCTTCAAAGCATGTGGACACTTTGACCAAGGAGCATGTCATGTCGTTCAGACTGATGGACAAAGCCAAGGCCGCCGGCTGAGCGGCGAAGACGGCTCCAGAGTTGCTGGAGCAGGTTTTGGCGTCCCTGTCGGGTGCCCCCGACCCGGAGGGACGCGTATTGCACGGATTCGAGCACAACGAGGATGCGGTGATTCTCCGTACGCCTCCGGCGGGCATGGCGCTGGTGCAGACGGTGGACGTCCTGAGCCCTCTCGGCAACGATCCTCGGCTGTTCGGGCAGGTTGCGGCGGCGAACGCGCTTTCGGACGTGTACGCTGTCGGCGGCGTGCCGTGGTCGGCCATGAACATCGCGGCATTTCCGGCGCAGGAAGTCCCCTTGGACATCTTCGCGGCGATGTTGCAGGGCGGGCTTGAAAAGATCGCGGAAGCCGGGGCGGTGCTGGCCGGAGGCCACACGCTGGAGGACGCGGAAATCAAGTACGGCCTGTCCGTGACCGGCTATGTGGACCCGGACGCCGTGGCGAGCAACGCCGGGCTGAGGCCGGGCGACGTACTGGTGCTGACCAAGCCGCTCGGTACGGGCGTTCTGGCGACCGCCATCAAGGCGCGGTGGGAGAACGGGGACAAGGCCGAAGCGGATCTCTACCGCTGGGCCACCCATCTGAACGCTCATGCCGCCGAGGTGCTTCGGGCCATGAAGCTCAAGGCCGCCACGGACATCACGGGCTTCGGGCTTGGCGGGCATCTGCTGGAGATGGCCCGCGGTTCCGGCGTGGCGGTGGAGGTGGATACGGCGTCCCTGCCGTTCATCGACAACGTGGAGGACTTCGCGTCCGACGGTCTGATTCCCGCCGGAACCTACGCGAACCGGAAGCACTGCGCCTGTCGGACGTTCGTGACCCCCGGCGTGGACACTCTGCGCGCGACGCTCGTGTTCGACGCCCAGACGTCCGGCGGTCTGGTTCTCGCCGTGCCCTCTGAGCGCGTGGACGAGGCGCTGGAGCGTCTCGCGGCCCTCGGTGAACCCGGGTGGCCCATAGGCCGCGTATTGCCCCTCAGAGACGGCGCGCAGCTTGTTTTAAGCTAGGGGAAAAGAACTGGGGAAGGGAGGGGGAAACTTTCTCCAGAAAGTTTCCCCCTCCCTTCCCCAGACCCCATCCCTCCCCTTTCAAAGACTTTCGTAAACGGGGCGTCTCTCGGGTGCGGCGTCGCGGTGGTCCAAGCCCTGTCGCCAGTTTCCCGGCAGGACCTTTGAGGGGGGGGCGGTTTATGGGAACGGTGGGTACTTTTTGAGTGCCCGGCGAAGAATGCTTTCAGGGAAACTGATTGAAGTTTTCGTATGATGGTAGAAGAGCCATTTGAGGGCACTCGCCTCTCTCTGGGGAGAACGTGGTTTGATGGTTAACAGGGCGTCTCCCAAGGCTGAAAGAGGGGCACGCCTGACGCGCCTGGGACGAAAAGAAACGGTTCGGTGTCCAGCGAAAGCTGGATGCCGAACCGCTTCTTTTCGTTTTGAGGGGGCCGGGGGGAATTCGACCCGCAGGACGGCGAAGCCGTGACCGTTAGGCGAGTCTTCGAGCCTTACGGGTATCGTACGCAGAGCGATTTCCCCCGGAGGCGTCCCCGCCTAATAAATCCACTTCTTGCCGTCGTAGCGGGTGATCTCGCGGATGCGACGGGCCTTGGGGCTCTTGAAGGTGCCGGCCTTGGCTTCGGAAACGGTATTGCCGGTGCTTTCGTAGACCTTTTCAAGGTACACGATGTGTCCGACGTACTGGCAGCCGGGGCCCTTGCCGGGGTAGATCTCGGTCGTCATGGTCGTGGGGTCCACTTCGGTGTAGCGGGCGATGTAGCCCTTGCCCACCTTGGAAACCTTCATGTGCGCGCGGTTGTTCTGAAGGGTCTGGTTGGCGCGGTCCACGTGCAGCTTGGCGAAGCTGTCGAGCTTGGCCTTCACTTCAAGGGTGGTTTCGGGCTGGGCCGGAGCGGACTTGGCGGCCTGGGCCTGAGGGCCGGCGCAGAGGAGCCCGGCGGCGAGAACAATAGCGAACAGTGCGGATTTTTTCATGAAAATCATTGGGGATTATTCCTCTTTTTGAGCAAAAAAGGCCCGACGAAAATCCGCCGGGCCAGTGTAGACGTTGAGTCGCCGGCTAGTCTATGAACACCAGTTCGGTGCGGCGGTTCATGTAGCGGCCTTCTTCCGTGTTGTTGTCATAGCGGAAGGACTTGCCCTTGCCGATGGCGATCATACGGCTGGCGGGGACGCCCTGCGCAACGAGATAGTTCTTCACGGCGTCGGCGCGGCGCTGGGAGAGCTTCAGGTTGTAGGCGTCGCTGCCGATGCTGTCGGTCCAGCCGAGGAGCTGCACCTTCATGTCGGGATGTTCCATGATGATGCGGGCGGCTTCGTTCAGGATGCCCTGAGCTTCGGGGGTCAGGTCGTACTTGTCGAAGGCGAAGTTCACGCCGCGGAGGACGACGACGTCTTCAACGACGGCCACACGTTCCTGGCAGAACACGTCGCCCACGAACTTGTCGACGGCGGCGTCGCTGTTGAGCAGGTCGATGGCCTTGACGGACACGGTGCAGGCGTTGAGAGCGGCGATGGCGTCCAGAGTGGCTTGGCCTTCCGGAGAGGAAGCGACGGAAATGATATGGAAGCAGACGTTCGGGTTGGAGGCGTAGATCGCCTTCACTTCGTCGATGGGGCTGATGCCGCGGTTGGTTTCGCCGTCGGTCACCAGAATGACGGCCGCGCGCGGGGTCATCTGGCTGATGATGCCGTTGTGGGCCTGGATGCCGTCACCCATGGGCGTGAAGCGGGCGAAGGTTTCGAGGTTGTCCTTCAGGCTGTCGATGCCGGCGGCCATGCTGGCGCGATCCCAGGGACCCTGGTTCACGACGGCGCCGTAGGGGGCGAAGGTGTACAGGCCGCCCTGATAGCCGAGTTCCGGCACGGCGACGTCGTTGACGCGCTTCATGACTTCCTTGGCCACGGCCATCTTGGTCTTGCCGAGGTCGGGATAGTTCATCATCATGGAGCCGGAGTAGTCCACAAGGTAGTTGAAGCTCTCAATGCGCTTGGAGCAGAGTTCAACCGAGTGGGCCGCGAAGCCGGCGGTAGCCCATGCGAACACAAGGGCGACAGCCAGGACAATGGAACGGGAAAATTTCATGTGAGCCTCCGTTTCTTGGGTTAGGCGTTCTCGCCCCTCGCCGGATTCGGCAAGGGATCAGGCGTCCTGCAAATACATCAGCGAACATGCGCGCCAAAAGCCCCGAGGGTCAGAGTCCGCTCAGGAGTGCGCGGATGTCCGAACCCTACCGGACATCCCCTAGCGTTATCCGGCATGCAAAGCCGTCTTTTCGGACATCGGTCATTCGCTTACGAGCGACTCTACCTGCGGGCAAGGCAAAGGTAAAGAGCCTTACTTGTATTTTTTATCGAAACCGGATTCTTTTCGGCGGCGGAACAAAAAAAACAGGACGAGAGAAAATTCTCTCGTCCTGCATGGGAACGATGGGTACGTCGCCGTTCAACGCGAGGTTTTACGACGCGTCCCCTTTCCCGGCTGGAATCACACGCAGCCGGTGGGCTTGGGCAGGCCAGCCATTTTGCAGGCTCCCTTACCGGGGCCGGAGGGGAAGAGTTCGTACACTTCTTTCAGCTTGTAGCCGGTGTTCTTGGACAGGATGCGCACCATAGGAGCGATCCCGTTCTTGCGGTAGTAGTCCTGAAGGAAGTCGAGGATCTTCTGATGGTCTTCGTTCAGCTCGGTGATGCCTTCGGATTCCTTAACATATTCCAGCCATTCCGGGCACCATTCGTCGAACTTGAGCAGGAAGCCGTCTTCATCGACTTCGAAGGATTTACCCTTGTAGGTGACTTCAGCCATGTGTGCGTCCTCCTTGGACTGTTTATGTGACGGGGAACCCCGTCACGCCTTTCCATTCGAAATCCGGAAATGCGGATCCGATGGAATCTCTCGTTACTCGACGGACCTTTTCAAAAGCCCGCTGAAAGCCGCCGGATGTGTGGGGGCACAATAAGGCGCTTCCTTATTGAAGGGGCATCTACCATAGGCCAGTGGAAATGGCAAGTAGTTGTCCCCTTTTTGCTCTTCATTGGGCATTCAGCCAGCGTTCCGCGCCCGACAGCATGGCTTCGCACAGGCCGTCCATTTCCGGCCCGTGATCGTATCCGGCCAGATGTCCGAGCCCGTGGGCCAGCAGTCTGAGGCAATGCTCCCGGACGTCCTGCCCGTAGAGCAGGGCTTCACGGTGCAGCGCATCGACGGAAAGGACGAGGCCGCCGAGCTGGACCGGGGCGTCGTCGTCTCCCGTTTCGGCGAGAGACTCGTCTAAGGGGAAAGATAAGACGTTGGTGGGCCCGTGGCAACCCATATAACGAAGATTGTATGCCGACATTGCTCCGTCGCGGACGAGCACGAGGTCGAGTTCCGCCGGGCCGGACCCGGCCGCGCCGAGCATGGCGGCGAGAGCCCGCCGCAGTTCCGTGCGGCAGAAGGGGAGCCGCCAGCAGAGTTGGCTTCCGGAGAGGTTCAGGCGCAGGGGCGGCGCTGGGAGATTGCGCAGGCTCATGGTTCCTTCCTTGTGGGGCGCATTGAGAGGGGCCCCCCGTCGGCGGGTTGCTGCGGGCCGGGGACGACCGGATAGACGAGGTCGATGGGCGAGCCCTGCGACGGCGGAGGGGCCGGGCGGGGAGGCGTCTCCGTGGCGTCGGGCGTTCCGGGCATGACGCTGGAGGCCGCATAGCAGGCCGCCCGTTTCACGTCGGGACGCTGTTCCGGCTTGGGCGGTTCGGGTTTCTTGGCCTCCGGCTTGTCGTGGGGCGGCTTCTTGTCCTTGTTCAGGTCAGGGTAGGCGATGCGCTGGTGGAACAGGCCGGTCAGGATGCGGGCGAAGCTCTCCGAGAGCTTGTGCAGATCCTTGAAGGTGAGTTCCGATTCGTCGAGCTGCCCGTCGGAAAAGATGCTCTTCATGATCGTGTCGATATGGGTCTTGATGCGCGCGGGCGTGGGATCGGTGAGCGTCCGGCTGGAGGCTTCCACGGCGTCCGCGAGCATGACGATGGCCGCTTCGCGGGTCTGCGGGCGCGGCCCGGGGTAGCAGTAGTCCTCGATGCGCGGGTTTTCCCCGAGTTCCTTGGCCTTGGCGTAGAAGAACTTGATCAGGCCCGAGCCGTGGTGCTGGCGGATGATGTCCACGATCTCGTCGCCCAGATGGTTCTGCGTGGCGAGTTCCGTGCCCTTCTTGACGTGGGAGAGGAGAATGAGGGCGCTCATGGCCGGGGCCAGCTTGTCGTGGCGGTTGGGGCCGTTGAACTGGTTTTCGATGTAATAGTCGGGATAGGCCAGCTTGCCGATGTCGTGGTACAGGGCCGCGACCTTGCACAGGAGGCTGTTCGCGCCCACGGCCTTGGCTCCGGCCTCCACCATGTTGGAGACGACCAGCGAATGGTGGTAGGTGCCGGGGATGGCGACCATGAGGTCTTGCAGCAGCGGCTGTTCGAGATTCATGAGCTCCATGAGCCGGAACCGGGTGGTGTACCGGAAGGCCATCTCGATGATCGGGCTGATGGCGAACAGGATGGTGATGGAAATGAAGGCGTTGAGCGAGGCGATCCCGGAGAGCCACAGGAAGGTGTGCCCGCCGCGGAAGCCTTCCAGCCAGCCGCTGCCGAGGGCGATGACGATCTGGCCGAGGGCCAGCGGGATGATGCTGATCACCACGTCCTGACGGCTCTGCGCCCGGATGACGAGCCATGTGTTGAGCATGGCGGACAGGAAGAAGAACAGGAACAGCGGCAGTTCGGCCTTGAGCATGACGCAGGCGAACAGCGAGATGAGCAGCCCCACCACGCAGTAGCGCCGGGCCGCGAAGATGAGCGCGCACAGCCCCGCCGCGCCCGCCACGGGGAAGAAGTGGACGGCGAGGGCGATGTCCTGCGGCTGCACGAGCTTGCCGACGAGCACGTACGCGCCCTTCGCCGACACGCCGAACACGAACAGGAGCAGCGAAATGAACAGGAAGTCCTTGCGGCGCAGGGGGGTGCCCGGCTTGCCGCTGGGGGCCATGAACAGGCCGAGCGTCAGGATGAGCGAAAAGACGAACGTTCCCGCCACGGTGCGCGCATGGATCAGCCCGTCCTGCTTCTGGTAGAGGCTCTGGAGCTTGAGCTGTTTCTCGCGGGTGACGCGCTCGCCCTGATAGACGACGACTTCGCCTTTCTGGATGTGATAATAGACGGGTTCGACGGTCTGGGCCACGGCGTTGCCGAGCGCCTGCGTTGCCTCGCGGTTGAGGGTCAGCGTGGGCATGATCAGCGGCGAGAACATGACCAGCACGGCGCGGCGGTTCTGGGGCGTGAGCTTCGCGGCGGTGCGCAGGGTCTGCGTGAAGGCCGCGAGCACGGCGGGCACGTCGCGGATGTCCGCGACGTCCGGACGCAGGGTTTCCGATCCCGTGTCCATGTCGCGGATGACGATGCCGTTCTTGGAGGGCAGGGCGAGGCGCACGTCCGCGACCACGCCTTCGCGCAGCCGTCCCTCGAACCACGGCAGGGCCGTGGACAGGGCGTATTCCTGCACGACGGGGAGGGTCCATTGGGCGAGCAGGTCGGCGCTGACCGGCGTTCCGAGCTTTTCCGCCAGCGAGGCGCGCAGGGCGTCCTGCGATTCGGGGTTGGCTTCCTGTCCGTTGATCCGCTTGAGGATGCCGAAGATTTTCTGGCGCAGGGCGGCGATCTCGGTCACGCTGAGGTCGAACACCGTGGGCTGGAGCATGGCGACCTGATTGCGCTTGATGCGGGCGGCCTCGGTGTCCTCCACGGTCAGGCTGCGGTGCGCCACCACGTCGCTGTCCGCCACTTCCCCGGCCATGAAGACCCGGAACTGCACGGGAGGCTGAAGCCCCGCGAGCAGCGAAAGCGCGAACAGCGTGGCGATCAGCACCAGCAGGCCGACGCCGTGGTGGTGCTGCCGGAAGAGCGTGCGCGTCAGCCGGGAAAGCTCATTGATGCGAAGCGGGGAGTTTCTCGTAGTCATCATAGGCCTGTACTATTCGTCCGACCAGAGGATGGCGTACCACATCGGCGGATGTGAAGTGCCGGAAAGCAACGCCTTTGACGCCTTTGAGGACATGAAGGGCATGGACCAGACCGGAGCGGGCCGCGTTGTCGTCTCCCTGCGCTGGCAGATCGATCTGCGTGACGTCGCCGGTGATGACCGCGCGCGAACCGAAGCCGAGGCGGGTCAGAAACATTTTCATCTGTTCGCGGGTCGTGTTCTGCGCCTCGTCCAGAATGATGAAGGCGTCGTTGAGGGTGCGCCCGCGCATGAAGGCCAGCGGCGCGACCTCGATGATGCCCGTTTCCTGAAGCGAGGCCATTTTCTGCGGGCCGAGCATGTCGAGCAGGGCGTCATGCAGGGGGCGCAGGTAGGGGTTCACCTTTTCCGCGAGATCGCCGGGGAGGAAGCCGAGCTTCTCGCCCGCCTCCACGGCGGGGCGGGTCAGGATGATGCGGCGCACGCGCCGCGCGTTGAGCATGTGCACCGCCATCGCCACGGCGAGGTAGGTCTTGCCGGTGCCCGCCGGGCCCACGGAAAAGACCATTTCGTTGCTGCGCAGCGTTTCCAGATAGGCGCGCTGGGCGGCGTTGCGGGCGGTGACGGTCTTTTTCGGCAGGGAGAGCACGGCCTCGTCGCGGAACGAACGCCGCAGGTCCGAGCCGGGATCGCTTTCGAGGAGCTGGAGTCCCTGTTCGAGATCGGAGCTCTGGAGCGCGTGTCCGCCGCGCAGCAGGCCGTAGAACTGGGTGAACAGATTCAGGATGCGCTCGCGCAGCTTCGGATCGTCGGAGGCGACGGCGAGGGTGGCTCCCCGTGTGGAGAGATCGGCGCCGGTACGTTCCGCGATGGCGTTGAGGTGGGCGTTGTGCGGTCCGAACAGGGCGTTTGCCAATGTCGGATCATCAAAGGAAAGGGTTTCCACGAAGGCCGTTGGCGATGCGGTTTTTTGCATAGATTCGGAAGGCGGCGGGGCCGCCGGGGGACGGTTTGTCGGGTCCGCCGCGAACGGAGGTTCGACGACGGAGAGAAGGCCCTGCCCGGAAACGCCGCTTTCCCATCCGTGGCGTCCGGTACGCAAGGTCGACTTCAACCTACCGCATTTGCCGCGAAGCGTCTATGGTTCCCTGTTTCGGTCGGAACGCAGCCGCCGTGGGAGTGGGGAAAAGGGAACGTGGAGGCGTTCCCGCCTTCTGGAGAAGTCCCCTTCTCCCCGCTCCTTTTCTCCTTCAAAGGCTTTTGGTCTTATCGAATCCCTGTTCGAGGTCGGGTATGCGCGGAGGGAGCGGGCCGGGGAAAACGGTTCGCGGTATCCATAGAGTAAGGCGGCGTTTTGATTTGTTAAGTGGGGATGGTGCGTTAGGCCGTTTCCGTCCTGAAGGTCCGGGTGGCGGCGAGCGGACCCGCCCGCCGGGAAACGGCGCGGATGCCGCCGAAGGGTGCGGCTTTCGGCGGCATGAATCTTTGAAACGTGAGGCTGCTCAAAGGGAGCATGAGAGTCCGGTGGCGGTCACGCCGAAGAACCGGCGGGTGGTGTCGCCGCAGCGGGTCCAGAGTTCGGCGGGGTCTTCGCCGCGTTCCCGGGCCACGGCCTCGGCGGTGAAGGCCGAGAAGGCGGTTTCGTTGGGCTTGCCGCGCCACGGCACGGGGGAGAGGTAGGGGCAGTCGGTTTCGACCATGAGGCGGGCGGCGGGGATGCGCTTCACGGCGTCGCGCAGATCGTGGTTGGCGGGATAGGTCACGGGGCCGGGAATGGAGATGTGCCAGCCGTTGGCGAGGAGGCGGTCGAGGTGCTCCACGGCGTCGCCGCTGAAACAGTGCCAGAGCACGGGACGTCCGGCGAACCCCTCGGCCTCGAGGATGCGGAGGCTGTCCTTGGCGGCGTCGCGGGAGTGGATGACCACGGGGAGATCCAGTTCCTTCGCCAGCGCGAGCTGGACGCGGAAGGCTTCCTCCTGAATGAAGCGGGGGCAGTCCTCCCAGAAAAAGTCGAGGCCGATTTCACCCACGGCCCGCAGCCGGATGTCTCCGGCGAAGGCTTCGCGCATGGCCTTGAGGACCGCGCCGGTGCATTCCTGTCCGTCGCAGGGATGGATGCCCAGCATGAAGAAGACGCCGGGATGGGCGGCGAAGGCGTCGCGGTGCTCGTAGTAGGCGGAGGGGCGGAGAAAAACCTGTCCGATGGTGACGAGGCCCGCGTTTCGGGCGCGTTCCATGACTTCGGGAAGACGTTCGAGAAGCCCTTCGGAATCGAGGTGCGCGTGGGAGTCGGCTCCGGTCGGCGGAAGGCCGAGCGTGTCGGGAAGCGGACGGGGAGTGTCTTTTTTCTTGCTCATGGCGATGGGGCCGGAAGGCCGGGAGAAGGTTTTCCGCCCGCAAGACGCGTTCTTGCTGAGAACTGCGGGAGCGCGTCTTGCGGGCGGGGAAGCTATTCGGTGAATTCCTGCTTGATCACGGCCTCGGCCTTGATGCGGTCGAGCAGTTCCGCGAAGGTCGCCTTGACGTGCTCGCGGATGTCGCCCGCGACCACGAGGAACAACACGTCGTCCCCCGGCTTCAGCTCGCCTTCCTCGGCCTCGGCGTGGATGCAGAAGATGCCGGGCTGTTTTTCCAGTTCGCGGCAGATGGCGTCCATCTTGGCGCGATCGTGGGACACCTTCATGGACGTCACCGGCGCGTGATCCGCACGGGCCCACCCGCGCACGACGCCGTTGTGCACCAGCACCATGCCCACGTTCTCCGCGAACCCGGGCCGCTTCTTGAGATCGGCCAGAACTTTTGT
This sequence comes from uncultured Bilophila sp., assembly GCA_959604115.1. Classification (GTDB taxonomy): domain Bacteria; phylum Desulfobacterota; class Desulfovibrionia; order Desulfovibrionales; family Desulfovibrionaceae; genus Bilophila. The sequence goes on from CAUHBW010000020.1 coordinate 16,428, forward strand.
GGTATCCATCGTTGTTCTCCTGTCCGTTATTCCGCTTCGCGGCGGATGCGCGCGCCCACGGCGTTGAGCTTGTTTTCGATGCGTTCGTAGCCGCGATCGAGGTGGTAGATGCGCTGTACGGTCGTGGTGCCCTTGGCGGCGAGCCCGGCGAGGACGAGGGACGCGCTGGCGCGGAGGTCGGAGGCCATGACCGGGGCTCCGGCGAGGCGCTGGACGCCGCGCACGATGGCGGTGTGCCCGGACAGGCGGATGTCCGCGCCCATGCGGACGAGTTCCTGTACGTGCATGAACCGGTTTTCGAAAATGGTTTCGCTGATCACCCCGGAACCTTCGGAGAGGCACATCAGGGCCATGATCTGCGCCTGCATGTCGGTGGGGAAGCCGGGATAGGGCTGCGTGGTCACGTCCACCCCGCGCAGGGCGCAGGCGCGGCGGGCCAGCACGCCGTCGGCGGTGGGCTCGATGTCCATGCCCATCTGGCGCATCTTGGCGATCACCGCGTCCAGTTCCTCGAAGGGGCAGTCGGTGAGCAGCAGCTCGCCGTCCGTGATTCCGGCGGCGGCGAGCAGAGTGCCGGCTTCGATGCGGTCGGGCATGATCCGGTAGGTGCAGCCGCCGAGGCGCGGCACGCCCTGAATGCGGATGACGCTGGTGCCGTGGCCCTCGATGTGCGCGCCGCAGGCGATGAGGAACCGGGCCAGATCGACCACTTCGGGTTCGCGGGCCGCGTTTTCGAGAATGGTTTCCCCGTCGGCGAGGGCGGCGGCCATGAGCAGGTTTTCCGTGCCGCCCACGGTGGGAAAGTCGAAATGGATGTGCGCGCCGTTCAGCTTGCGGCAGCGTCCGAGGATATATCCGTCCTCAAGGTCGAAGCGCGCCCCCATCTTTTCCAGAGCGGAGAGGTGCAGATCCACGGGGCGGGCGCCGATGGCGCAGCCGCCGGGCATGGCGACCCGCGCTTCGCCGAGGCGGGCCAGCAGCGGGCCGAGCACGAGCACCGAGGCGCGCATGGTCTTGACCAGTTCGTAGGGGGCTTCCGGGCTGAGCGCGCCGGGCGTCACCGTCACCTGCCCGTCGGCGAAGGTGTTGGGGCAGCCGAGCAGTTCGAGCAGCTTGGTGGTGGTGCGGATGTCCCGCAGGTCCGGGACGTTGGTGTAGGTTACGGGTTCGTCGAGCAGAATGCCGCCCATGAGAATGGGCAGGGCCGCGTTCTTGGAGCCGCTCACGTGCACGACGCCGGTCAGCGGGACGCCGCCTTCGATGATCAGTTTGTCCATGACAGTCCTGTATAAAAGCCCGGAAAAACCGGGTGTTGCCGGTTGGAGGACGCCGCTTCGGCGAGGGACGCCGCGTCCGCGGGCGGCCTTCCGGAGGCGGAACGCCAACGATACTATCGGGTTCCTCGGCTGGTCAAGAACCATCTTTTTCATCGGCGCGGGCGGGAAAGGGCCGGAAAACGGAAAAAAGATCGCCCGAAAGGCTTGACCTCGAAACGGCTCTGATATAAACACTACTCCTGCATGTGGCGGATGTAGCTCAGTTGGCAGAGCATCTGGTTGTGGCCCAGAGGGTCGTGGGTTCAAATCCCGTCATTCGCCCCACTCACTTGTCTTGATGAAACCCTGCTTCGGCAGGGTTTTTTCGTTTTCAAGTCCCTTTCACGCCTGTCCGCAGACAAGCCGCACACCACACACAACTCTCTCTCTCTCTCTCTCT
>CAUHBW010000021.1 GCA_959604115.1 uncultured Bilophila sp.
AGTCCGGCGCGGGAAGGCGTGGGAAGCGCGAAAAGCAGCCTGTCCAGAAACGCTCGCATCATCTGCCCGTCCGGCGTTGAAGGATTATGGGGTGTGCGTGGCCCGCCGCCGTGCGTCGGCGTCCGTCCGGGGCTGTCTCGTGCGCGCGGGGGCTACGCATTGGTCACCCGCGCCACTTCGGTCAGGGAGGTCTGGCCCGCGATGACCTTGAGCATGCCGTCGTGGCGCAGATTCCGCATCCCTTCGGCGAGTGCGCATTCGCCGAGCACGTTGGCGTCGGCCTTGTCCACGATGAGCCGCTTCAGGGCGTCGCTGGCGGGCATGATTTCATAGATGGCCATCCGGCCCCGGTAGCCCGTTTCGAGGCATTCGGGACAGCCCCCGGGCCGGTAGAGCGGCTGGCCCGGCAGGTAGGCCGCTCGCGCGGCTCCGAGCTTTTCCAGTTCCTGCTCGTCCGGGAGGTAGGCCTGCCGACAGTGCGGACAGAGCATCCGCACGAGACGCTGGGCCACCACGCCGCGCAGGACCGACGAGAGCAGGAACGGCTCCACGCCCATGTCGAACAGACGGGTGACCGCGCCGGGCGCATCGTTGGTGTGCAGGGTGGAGAACACGAGGTGCCCGGTCAGGGCGGACTGCACGGCGATGGAGGCGGTTTCCGCGTCGCGGATTTCCCCGATGAGGATGACGTCGGGGTCCTGACGCACGATGGAGCGCAGCCCGTCCGCGAAGGTCAGTCCTATTTTCGGGTTGACCTGCATCTGCCCGACGCCCTCCAGTTCGTACTCCACGGGGTCTTCGATGGTCAGGATGTTCTTGTCCGGGGCTGTCAGTTCCTGCAAAACGGCGTAGAGGGTCGTGGTCTTGCCGCTGCCGGTGGGGCCGGTGACGAGCACGATGCCGTGGGTGGTCTTGACGAGCGCGTGCATGAGCCCAAGGTCTTCTCGGCCCAGCCCGAGCTCCGGGAGGGACAGGACGCGTTCGCTCTTTTCGAGCAGACGCAGCACCACGCGTTCCCCGAACGAGGTGGGCAGGGTGGACACGCGCAGGCCCGCCTGACGCCCGCCGAGGGAAATGGCGATGCGCCCGTCCTGCGGGAGGCGTTTTTCTGCGATGTTGAGCTTGGCCATGACCTTGATGCGCGACACCACGGCGGCGTGGTGGGCCTTGTTCAGGGTGTGGCGTTCGTAGAGCACGCCGTCCAGCCGGAAGCGCACGCGGGACACGTCGCGGTAGGGTTCGATGTGGATGTCGCTGGCTCCGGCGCGCACGGCCTGCGCGAGAATCATGTTGACCAGCCGGATGAACGGGGCGTCGCTGCTGTCTTCCAGCAGGTCTTCCACGGCGTCCTCGTTGAATTCGTCGATTTCGTTGAAGTCCCCGAGCACCTCCGAAACGCTCCCCTCCGAGCGGGTGGACTCGCCGAACACGCGGTTGATGACGTCCATGACGTCGGCTTCGGGGGCGAGCACGGGCCGGACGGGGCGTTCCCCGAGCAAGAGGCCCAGCTCCTGCGCCAGCAGCCACCCGGAAGGCCGGCTGATCGCCAGTGTGAGCGCGCCGTTGCGGTCGCGGACCGGAACCGCCGCATGCCTGCGCAGCCACGGCAGGGGCACCTTGCACACGAGTTCCGCGTCCACGGACCAGCCGCCGCCCTCTTTGCCCGTCAGTTCGGCGAGCCGGAATTCGCAGGGGATGCCGTGGAGCGCGCCCGTGGTTTCCAGATACCGCCTCTCGTCGATGCGTTCCGCCTCGAACAGCGCGCGCTCAAGGGATATGCCCGAGGTTTCGGCATTCCGGGCGCAGGCTTCCAGCACCTCGGGATCGAGGCGGAGGCGGTCCAGCAGCGTCGTCAGGGGAGAGGTGCTCATGGTCAGTTCACAAAAACGGTCTTGAGAAGCTTGGGCTTGCTCATGATCGGCAGGCCGAGGCCGTCATGGCCCACGCTCGTTTCGTGCAGGACGAGCTGCTTTTCCTTGGTCAGTTCGGCGGAGTCGCCCGCGTTGCGGATGACCTTGGGGGTGATGAAGATGAACAGGTTGGTCTGCGTGGAGTCCTTCTGCCGGGACTTGAACAGCCAGCCGAGCAGGGGGACGCTCCCGAGGCCGGGCACTTCGCTCTGGTTGTAGGTCTTCTGGTCGTCGAGCAGGCCGCCGATGACGGCGGTCTGGCTGTCCTGCAGCAGGATGGTGGTCTTGACCAGACGCTTGCGGGTGGTGGGGGCGACGATCTGATCGCCGTTGCTCAGGGTGACGAGGCCCTGCGTGACGCGGCTGACTTCCTGTTCCACCTCAAGGCGCAGGGAGCCGTCGTCGCTGATGCGGGGCGTGATTTTGAGCTTCACGCCGACGTCCTTGTAGTCCATGGACTGGGTGGTGAAGTCGTTATCATTGCGCGTGGTGCTTTCCTTGGTGTACGGAATGTTGTCCACGACCTCCACGCTGGCCTCCTCGTTGTCGAGGGTGAGCAGCTGCGGGGTGGCGAGCACGTCCACGTCGCTGTTGCCCTTGACCGCGTTCAGGATGGACTGGATGTTGTAGGAGGTGCCGCCCACGGTGAAGGCGTCCTTGAGGATCGCGCCGATGCTCACGCCCGAGGGCAGGGAAACCATTTTGTTCGAGCCGAGAGAGACGGAGCTGCCGTTCAGGCTGACGCCGCCGATCACGGAGACGTCGCCGCCCACGTCGCCGGCGGCGGCCCAGTTGATGCCGAACGAGAAGGAGGCTTCGCTGCTCACTTCCATGATCAGGGCTTCGATGAAGACCTGCTTGCGGACCACGTCGAGCTTGGCGACGATGTTGCTCAGAGCCTCGAATTCGTCGGGCCGGGCCGTGACCACGAGGCTGTTGGTGGATTTGTCCGCCACGACCTTGATGTCCTTGGACAGCACGGTGTCCGGCTTCTGATCTTCGGAGCCCGCGGTGCGCTGGCGTTCCACGAGCGTGTTGATGACCTGCGCGAGGTCTTCGGCCTTGGCGTTGGACAGGGAAATCAGATGGACGTCGCCCTTGCCCTTGGGGGTGGGGATGTCCAGCGAACCCACGGTGTCGCGGGCGATGTTGAGGGCTTCGGCGTCGCCGTAGATGAGCAGGCTGTTGGTGCGCTCGTCCGCCAGCACGAGGCTGACGGTGGGACGGCCTTTCTTGGAATATTCCTCGTCGCGGCTTTTCAGGATTTTGGACAGCGTGGCGGCGAGCGTCTTGGAGTCGCCGTACTGGAGGCCGATGGTGGCGGCGCTGCCGGTGCTGTTGCTGGACTCCACCTGATCGAGGAAGGCCATGGCCTTGGCCACGTTGGTGGCGGGAGCGGTGATGGCGATGGTGTTCGAGGGCGTGTAGGCGGAGATGGCGTAGTCCTTGCCGAGCAGGGACGGCAGCACCTTGGCGAGTTCGGCGGCGACGCCGACCTTCAGGGGCACGATCTGCGTGGTGACGGTTTCGGTTTCCGCGCCCATCTTGCGGCCGACGGCGGCGTCCTCGCCCTGCCCGAGCCCTTCCTTCAGCGGGACGATCTTGTACGCCGTACCGCTTTTCTGCACGGCGTAGCCCTGCACGCGGAGAATGGACACGAACGTCTCGAAGGCTTCGTCCGGCGAAATCCTGACCGGGGAGTAGACGGTCACCTTGCCCTTGACGGCGGGATCGGTGATGAAGTTCCGTCCGGTCGCCTCGCTGATGTACTTGATGAGGGCATGGATGTCCGCATCCTTGAAGTCCAGCGTCAGCCCGCTTTCGGGTTCCGCCCATGCGGACGGGACGGAGAGGCCCGGCGCGCACAGCAGCGCGAGGCAGAGGACGAAAACGCGGAGGGCCGGGGCCGTTTTGCAGAGCGAATCAAGCATGGCTTCAACTTTGTACATCATACCGGATGATGGTTTTTTTCCCGTTGCGGAGCACTTCGAGCGTGACGGCGCTCTCGTCGGCCAGTTCCCCGAGCCCGGCCAGATCGCCGAATCCCGCGAGGGGTTTGCCGTTGGCTCCCAGCAGCAGGTCGTCTTTTCTGAGGCCGAGTTCCTCTATGTAGCTTCCCGACTGGATATTGACAATACGCAATCCGTTGTATCCGCCCACGGTCTGCGGGGTGACCGAAACGTTGCGCATCAAGGCCCCGATGTCGCCGAGCTCTTCCCGGAGCTTGGCGCGGCTCACCGCCTTTTGTTCGTCCGGCTTGGCCTCGGCCTTTTGCGGAGCCGCCGCGTCGCCCATGATCAGCCGTTCGCGCGCGCCTCCCTTGGCGAGGACCACGGTACGCCGCTGCACCAGCGCGATTTTCCATCCCTGCAACGTATCCCCTTCCCGATAGGGCAGCTCCTTGCCGTCGAACTGGATCACGGCCCGGCTGTCCCGGCCCGAGCTGACGATGGTGCCGAGCAGCTTCCAGCCGCGCTTGCTGACGGGCAGGGCGTCGATGCCCTCGGCGGAGACGCGTTCCTCGTCGTCACCGCCGCTTCCCGCGCCGCCTTTGCGGTTGCGGCGGGCTTCGGGCGGAAACACGGAAACGCCGAGCAGGTTGCGGGTGTTGATGCTTTCAAAGGCGCCGAGGGGTTCCGGCGCGGCGGCCGCTCTCCCGGCGAGCGGGGATGCGTCGCCGGGCGTTTCGGTCGTTCGTTCGCGCAGGGAAAACGTGGCGAGAGCCAGGAACCAGGCGATCAGCCCGATGCAGAGCAGCGTGAACAGGGAGGAGGGCAGTCGTCTGGACATGGTTAGCCTGCGAGGGTGCTCATTTCAAAGATGGGCAGAATGATGGCGATGACCACGAAGCCGACCAGCCCGCCCAGCAGGAGGATCATGATGGGCTCCATCAGGGATGTGACCACCTGAAGGCGCGAGGCGACGCGGTTTTCGCAGTCGTTCGCCACCCAGAGCAGCATTTCCCCGAGCTGGCCGCTGTGTTCGCCCGCCGCCACCATTTGTCGGGCCAGCGGAGGAAACACGAGCGGGTCGTTCATGAATTCGGAGAGATCCCGGCCCGCCTGCACGCCGTCGATCATGTTCTGGACGGCTTCCGCCATGAGCAGATTGTCCGCCACGGACTTGACGATGTTCAGGGCCTTGAGCAGGGTCACGCCGTTCTTGAGCAGCATGCCGAGGGTGCGCGTCATGTGTCCGACGATGAGCGGGCGGTAGACCCCGCTGACGCCGGGCAGCCGCAGCAGCAGACGATGCGAGGAGCGTCTGCCCTTCGGTGTCTTACGCATACGCCAGAAGGCGAGCAGCGTAAACAGGATGACGAGCAGAAGCACCCACCATCCCGAACGGATGCCGTCGCTCACGGCGAGCAGAATCTGGGTGGGGACGGGGAGCGCGCGGCCCATGTCCGCGAAAATCTGGGTGACCTTGGGGATCACGAACGTCAGCAGGAAGACGACGACGCCGATGCCCACGAACAGCATAAGGATGGGATAGGCCAGCGTGGCCTGCACCTTGCGGACCAGCGCGACCTGCTGTTCGATGTGCTCGGCGAAGCGTTCGACCACGAGCTCCAGCGTGCCCGAAGCCTCGCCCGCCCGCACCATGGTCACGAAGGTCGAGGAAAAGACGTTGGGGAATTCCGCCAGCCCGTCGGCGAGATCGCCGCCCGCCATGATCCGGTCGCGCAGACGGGAGACGATGCCCTGCATGCGCGACATGTCGTCGTGGGCGCAGATGCTCCCCAGCGCCTCATCAAGAGGAAGGCCCGCATGCAGCAGGGTGGCGAGCTGGCGGGCCATGGCGGCGACGGCGGTTTTGGGAACCGGGCGGAGGGATTCGAGAAGGCGTTTGGCGGAAAAGCGGGAGGCGGGCGAGCCGGTTTTGGAAACGGCGGCGGAGGCGGACTCCACCGAGAGCGGCACAAGGCCCTTTTCACGCACGGAGGCGATGGCCTGCCGTTCGGTGTCGGCTTCCACCACGCCCCGTACGGTTTTCCCGTTTGCGGAGATGGCCTTGTAGCAAAAATTCGCCATGTGCGTCCCGAGGCAACGGGAACCCCCGCGAACGGGGGGTCCCGGATGGTTTAACGGTTAGTCTTCACGACGGCGCATGACGCGGATGGCGGCGACGGCCGTCAGGCCCAGGAACAGGACGAGCAGATCATACGCCGGGGCGGAACCCACGGTGCAGCCGCCGCTGCTCCCGCCGTCGTCGTTGCCGCCGGAACCGGAGCCGCCGTTGTCGGGCAGCGCGCCGGTGGTGGCGAGAGACACCGGATCCTTGATCACGCCGTCGGCGGGATCAAGGTCGAAGTTTTCGTCGTTGTCGGCGATGATGAAGAATGCCATATAGGTGTGGTTCGGCGCAAGCGTATCGGAGTTCTTCAGCTCAACCGTCGGATCATCGATGTCGGCGATCCACCACTTGCCGGAAGCGGTCTTCATCTCTTCGGCGGAAGGTCTGCCGTAGGCATAGGGCACCACGGTGTTGTCGTGCAGCTTGTACAGGGACAGCGTATCGATGGAAGCGCCGTTGCCGAGGAAGTTCATCTGGAAGACGGCGCTCGTACCGCCCTTTATTTCGGCGGTAAACTCGAACGTGCCGAGGCGCTTGTTCCCCTTCGGCAGGGAGGCGTACTTCTCGTCCGCCGTGGCGTGATCGATGGCGCGACCCTCAAAGTTGTTGACGCTCACGCCGGAAGGCTGATCGAAGCCGGCGGCGATCTGACCGGCGAAGGTGTCGGTATCGGGCAGGAATCCATAGATGGGATCATCGCCCACGATGGTGGTCGTCACGCGGATTTCCGCGATGCCGGAAGGATCGATCTTGAAGGGGTCCTGATCCAGAATGGTGAAGTCGGCGAACTTGCCGGAAGCGATGGAGCCGATCTTGTCTTCCATGTGGTTCTGGTAGGCGGGCACGATCGTGGTGGCCTGGAGCGCCTGCAACACGTTGATGCGCTGGTCGTAGTTCCAGAAGGGCTTCTGTTCGCCGTCCTTGGTTTCGGGATACATGGCTATGGCGTCGAGATCCTTGCCTTCGCCGCTGATCAGGTTGCCGCCGGAACCCAGCGAGGTGGGCGCGGAGATACGGGTCACCGCGTCTTCCATGCTGCGGAGCGGAGAGATCGGGGTCACCTTGGTGTCGTTGTGCACGGAGAAGGGCTGATCATACGCCACGCTCCAGCCGCAGGGATTCATGTTCTTGGCGCGGCCGGGCCCCATGAAAATGTCCATGTGGCGATCGCCCCAGTAATACGCATGGTTGACGAAGTAGGAGTTGATGGTGTTCAGCTTCTTCATCACTTCGCCGTTCTGGAGGGCGGCGCGCAGATCGGTGTCCACGGCGGTTCCGTCCAGTTCGGTGTACATGTCCTTCGTGACGTCGAGCTTGGAATAATCGCCCACGAGGCGTTCGATGTGTTGGCGTTCCATCATCTGGGCATGGATGGCGCAGTCGCGCGTATCCGTGACGGAAGGATGGGCCGCAGCGGCCTTTTCCAGTGCGGTCACGAAGTTTTCAGCAGCCCAGCTGCCGTTGGTGTGCACCTCGACGGACTGAGACGCGCCGTGATACAGATCGATCATTTTTTCGAGCGTTTCCTTGGAGGTACCGGGTGCGACCGTGTATCCGGCGGGATGGCCGCCGAAAGACGGATCGTAGTAGCCGGGGGTCTTGAAGTAACCGGTATACGCCTGATTGGAACCGTCATAGATGATCTTCCACGCGCCCATGAAAATGCGTTCGGCGGGCAAGCCCTCGGGGGCCTTGCCGTTCATCTGCGCGGGAACGCCCTTGAGGTCGAGGCTGGTGATGTCCGCGCCCATCGCGGGCGTATCGCCGGGTTGATCGAGATTGTCGCCCGTCCAGCCGAGCGCCTCTCGGTTGGCCTTGCCGAGTTCAGCCGTACCGAGCATCATATAGCCGAAAGGATGCATGATGGTACGGTTGCCGAGCACGCCGTGCTTGAGGCCCATTTGGATTTCGTTCAGCGCGTAGCCATAGTTCCCGTAGGCGGTGGGCATGGCGATCGCACTGCCGCCCTGGTCCACGGTGGTCACGCCGGCGGCGGCATAAATTTGGGAAGCTCGAGCCACGCTGCGAACGGATTCGTTGGGAACCGTTTCCTGAGCGGAGGCGGGCACAGTCAACAAGCCCATAGCCTCGGTTTCGGCGCAGACGCCGGTGAAGTCCCATGTACCGTCGGCCTTTTTGACCGTACGGACACCGGGATATTCCACACCTTCGCGCACATAGATACCGTCGGCGTTGATGTCTCCGGCGTCGAAGCCGGCGAGCTTGAACGCCAGCGAGTTGCCGGCGCTCAGATGGTCGGAGGTGTGCTTGATGATGATCGGGTGCACGGAGCTGGCGCGGTCGAGGTCTTCCTTGGTGGGATGGGTACGTTCGGCCACCAGCGTATCATCATATCCCCAGCCGGAAACCAGCATCCCTACCGTGGTCGTGTTGGCACGTTCCTTGAGGGCGACGATGTAGTCTTCAATGCTGTTCATCTTGCCGATAGGGGCGCTGTTCAGGTTGACCTGAAACAGATCGACCTTGCCCTGTTCGGGGAAGTGGCTGTGCCCGTCGATGAAGCCGGGCAGCATGGTCTTGCCTTTGAGGTCGACGATCTTGTCCACGTTGGCGGCGTCGAACAGTCCCTTGGCCTTGGCTTCGGACTCGCTGCCCACAAAGACGATTTTCCCGTTCAGCGTGGCGACGACTTCAGCCGTGTCGGGCTTGTCCAGCTGCGACGGTTTGTGGAAATCTTCCGTCACGGTGTAGATGGTGCCGTTATGGTAGACGGTGTTGGCCAGTTTTTCGGCCGCGCACAACTGCATGCCGCCGCCCAGCGCCAGCGTCAGCGCCGCCGCCCAGACGATCGCCTGCTTCTTGACTCGATTCTTCATATTCGCTCCTCGTATTGCGTGTGCAAAAGCTATCCGCGAGCTCCTGCCAGAACCGCATGCGGATAGGGGACGTCTCTTCCGCCCCGGACGGACCCGGGGCGGAAGAGGGTATGGATTAGTCGTTACGGCGACGGGCCACGCGGATGGCGGCGATGGCCGTCAGGCCCAGGAACAGGACGAGCAGATCATACGCCGGGGCGGAACCCACGGTGCAGCCGCCGCTGCTCCCGCCGTCGTCGTTGCCGCCGGAACCGGAGCCGCCGTTGTCGGGCAGCGCGCCGGAGGTCATCAGGGTCACCGGGTCGGCGATCTGTCCGGCTTCGGGATTGGCGTCGTAGTCGCCGTTGTCGGTGATGACGAAGAAGGCGACGTAGCTTTCATTGGCGGTCAGCGTGTCGCCGCTCTTGAGCGCATGGACCGGATCGGAAAGCGGAGCGATCCACCAGTTGCCGTTGGCCATTTCACGCGTGTCGGAATAGGTGTATTCCCTGGATTCCGTGCCGCTGACCAGCTTGAAGAGCTTCATGCCTTCGACGGTGCCGCCGTTGCCGAGGAAGCTCATCTGGAACACGGCGGTGTCGCCGTTTTCCACGGTGGCGTCAAAGCCGTACGTGCCGAGGCGCTTGGCGTCCTTCATGGGCACGACATAGGTCTTTTCCGCCTGTTCGTTGTCGATGAAGCTGCTGTTCGTCACCGTTACCGCAACCTTTTCGTTGGGCTGGGTATAGGCGGCGATGGGCTTGTCGAGGAAGTTCTGCGCGTCGGGGAGGAAGCCGTGGATCGGCTTGTCGCCCACGATGGTGGTGGTCACGCGGATGGCGGCGATCTTCTGGGGATCGTTCGCGGCGACCTGCATGGGATCCTCGTCAAGGATAGTGAAGTCGGCGAACAGTCCGGTACGGATGGAGCCGATCTTGTCTTCCATCTTGTTCTGCCAGGCGGGCATGGAGGTCATGCCGTGCATGGCCTGCAGGATGTTGAGGCGCTGGTCGTAATCCCAGTAGGTCTGCGTTTCGTCCATATCGGGACGGATCTTGTATTCGACGGTGGCGTTGATGTCCTTGCTGCTGCCGGAAATGAGCGTTCCGCCTTCCCACATCTTGGAGTGGGCGCTCGTTCTGGTCACCGCGGACTGGATGTTCTGAAGCGGATCGATGGGGGTCACGAAGGTGTCGTTGTGGAAGCTGTACTTCTGACCGTAGGCCACGCTCCATCCGGCGGGGCTCATCTGGTTGGCGCGGCCGGGACCGAAGAAGATGTTCTTATGCCGGTCACCGTAGAAGTAGGTGTGGGTGAGGAAGTAGGAGTTGAAGACGTGCTGCTTCTTCATGCGTTCCGCGAGCACGTTGACGTCGCCGGTGCAGCCTTCCTCATCCTTCACGAAGTCCATGCTGGGGACGCCGGAGGCCATCGCGCCCTTCAGCTCCACATACATCTTGTCGTTCTCTTCCTTGTTGCCGAGCTGGTCGTACAGGCCCATCTGGCGCTGGATCTGCTGGCGTTCCAGGAACTGGCCGTGGATGACGGTGTGGCGGGTGTCTTCGATGTCGGCGTACTTGTCCTTGGCGACGACGGATTCCAGAGCGGCGATCCAGGCTTCGCCGGAGGCGTTGCCGTTGAGGTGCATTTCCGTGCTCTGACCGGCGGCATGGTAGATTTCGATGGCGGTGGGGATGTCCTCGGGTTCGGTATTCAGAACGGACTTGCCCTGCACATATCTGCCGCTATAGTAATGTTCCTTGCTGAAGCCGCCCATGTCGGCTTCCTGCTGCTTTTCAAAGTCGCCGAGCTTGTAGTAGCCGGGATACTTCATCCAGCCGGTGTAGCCCTGCGGCGAACCGTCGCACATGAGCTTCCACGCGCCGAGGAACACCTTGTTCTGGAATTCGCCGAGGTGCGGGACGACGTTCTTGTAGGTCGGGTCCGCAAGTTCGTAATTGATCGTCACGCCGCTGTCGGTCAGCGCGGTGACGTGCAGACCGGAGATGTCCTCGCCGATCTTCTTGGCGTTCGTGGCATCCCGATAGTCGGTGCCGGTCCAGCCCAGAGCGGAACGGCTCATCGTTCCATAAGTGGGATAGGAAGAAATGTAGCCGATGGGATGGAACATGACGCGTACGTCTAATGCGTTCTTGAGCATCCCCTGCTGGAACATCGGCATGTCGGTGACGATGGCGGAGGTGCCTCCGTCGGCGGTGGTCACGCCGGCTGCGGCGTACACCTGATTGGCGCGGGCAAGGGCTTTCTGACGGTTGGGAGTATAGTTTTTCCCAAGTACGCCCGTGATGAGACTCGTGGCATTGGTTTCGCGGAGCAGGCCGGTGGGAGTGCCGTCAGCTCCGAGGATCAGTCCGGACTGGGCCTGCCACTGTTCCGGAGTCCAGTCCATGACGCCCGCGAGTTCGAGCGCCTTGGTATTGGCGACGCCCATATGTCCGGAAATATGACGAATCCAGACGGGATTCGGGATGGCGTCAAGCTGCTGGCGGGTGGGATGGTTCATGTCCGTGACCAGCGTATCGTCATAGCCCCAGCCCACAACCCACTGGTTGGGATCGTTGATTTCGTCGGACTTGGCCTTCAGGGCGACGATATAGTCGTCGATGCAGGTCATGGTGCCGAGCGGATAGCTGTTCAGGTTGACTTCGTACAGGTCGTACTGCCCTTGTTCGGGGAAGTGCCCGTGTCCGTCCACGAAGCCGGGCAGCATGGTCTTGCCCTTGAGGTCGACGATCTTGCCCACGTTGGCGGCGTCGAACAATCCATTGGCCTTGGCTTCGGACTCGCTGCCCACGAAAACGATTTTCCCGTTCAGCGTGGCGACGACTTCAGCCTTTTTGGCGTTGGAAGGGCTTTGCGCCTCTTCCATCGTTTCCGTCATCGTGTAGATGGTGCCGTTGTGGTAGACGGTGTCGGCCTTTTTGTCGGCCGCGCACAACTGCATGCCTCCTCCGAGAACCAGGGCCATGACCGCCGCAAAGGACAGCGCATGCCTCTTCATATGGTTCTTCATAGTGCTCCTCCTAGGTAAGAACCGTTACAGTGCGGCCTGTTCCGCAAATACCGTTCGCGGGAAGGCCGGGCGGAAGCGAAAGGCGATCCTTCGTTTTCCGGATAACAAAAAGGCCAGTCATACGTGCGTTTCCTGAACGCGGGATGACTGGCCGCTCTGTATGATGGGAAGGGGAAAATACAAGGCGGGAACGTCGCAACGGCATACCTAAAGCCGGGAGCCGTCGCTCCGAACGTAGAGAGAAGATAAGGACAAGACGGACGCGTCAAAGGAACATCTCTTGTTGCGGAGGTTCTTTGGATCGAAAACGGGCGGAAGTCCGCCTGCGCTTGTTCAAAAAAGAACCATGCAAGGGACATACCTGAGAATCATTTCGTACAATTCCCGCATGTTGCCCGAAATGATATGGCGCGCTGGGAGAAAAGGCGGTTTTTTTGATGCAAAAACAACTTATAGATATTTAAAAGAAAAAGTATATTAGTAGATTATTATTTAAGTTGATTTTGCATTATAAGTTATAAATGCATTGTTTTGAACATGCATGAAGCGGCGTGCAGAGTCCGAATCCTGATATCCGCACTGCAATCAGTGCTCTTGAAGGCGGTAATACTCTGTGGATACTGATGTACTCTTTTTCAAATGGCGACAGGATGAAGACATGTGGCGCGGGTAAACCATACGGAGCCGAGGGCAATGGGTTGTTATGAAATGCACAATTATACGGGTATGAGAATACCCTTAAGAATAAAAGAGCAATACTATTGGGTTGCCGTATAAGACGGCCCCAATGCGCTCCCGGAGCGCGGCGTTATGGAAACGCCATAATATCTTTTTCACGTTGAGGAGGTGAAATGTCGTCTTCAGCAGATTGGAGACGTTTGGGGGAAAGTCCGTACGGATTGCCGGGCAAGACCAGCGGCGGATGGCGGGCGAAGCCTTCCCCGTAAGGGGGAAGGCCGCCGAAGTCAGCGCCAGCAGTGGCGCACGTCGTCCTTGTAGGTGTCCAGCAGCCCGATGACCGGATCGGGAGTCAGATAGCGGATGCTCTCGCCGAGCAGCCATTTGGCGCGGATGAGCGACGCGCTGATGTCCAGATGCGGAAGAGGCAGGTACAGGCAGGAGGTTTCATCCGAAATCGCGGCGGAAAGGAGCCGGTTGCCGTTCGGTTCGGTGAGTTCGGCCTTGGGCCAGTGCCGGGCGACGGTGGCGCGGAAAGCCTCCTCGTCCGCCCCGGAACGGGGCACCACCACGAAGTTGGTGATGTGCGGAAGCTCCAGCCCCTTGTACCACGTGTCGAGGTGCATGAAATCCTCGCCGCCGACGATGAATACCGGCGCTTCGGACGGGTGGCGTTTCCGCCATTCCGTAATCAGGTTCCACGTGTAGGAGGGGTGCGACAGTTCGCCCTCAAGCGTGCTGACGCTCAGTCTGGAATCGGTTTCAACCGCGTTCGGGGCCGATTCCAGCGCGCCGTTCAGCAGGGAGACGCGCATCTCAAAGGGCAGGAGCCCGGAGTCGGCCTTGTGCGGCGGAACGGCGCAGGGCATGAGATCCACGTGCTTGAGGCGCAGGGCTTCGGCCACGGCGGTCGCCAGCCGCAGGTGCCCGATGTGCACGGGATTGAACGTGCCGCCGAGAATGCCGATCATCTGTGCCGGAGTCATGGCTACTCCCGGATCTGGCCCGTCCCCAGGGCCACGAATTTGGTCGTCGTCAGTTCGCGCACGCCCATCGCTCCATAAGAGTGGAGCTTGGAGGTGGAGATGCCGATTTCAGCCCCGAGTCCGAGCTGTCCGCCGTCGTTGAAGCGGGTGGAGGCGTTGACGGCGGTGAGGGAGGCGTCGGCTTCGCGCAGGAACCGGGTGGCGTTGGCGTGGTTGTTGGTGCAGATCACCTCGGTGTGATTGGAGCCGTAGCGGGCGATGTGGTCCAGCGCCTCGTCCAACGAATCCACGACGCGGACCGCGAGGATGAGGTCGTGGAATTCCTGCCCGAAGTCGTCGGGCTGCGCGGGCGCGGCCTTGTCGGAACGGAGCAGGGGCAGGGCGCGCGGACAGGCCCGGAAGGCCACGCCGTCGCCGCCGAGGGTTTCGCCGAGCCGGGGCAGGAAGGCTTCCGCCTCGCTCCGGTGGACGAGGAGGCATTCCAGCGCGTTGCACACGCCGGGACGCTGCACCTTGCCGTTGCGGGCCAGCCGCAGCGCCATGTCGAGATCTGCGCCTTCGTCCACATACAGATGGCACACGCCCATGTAGTGCTTGAGCACGGGCATGGTGGCGGCTTCGCAGACGGCGCGCACCAGCGACTCGCCGCCGCGGGGGATCATCACGTCCACATATTTGTCAAGTTTGCACAGCGCGGCGACGGCGGCGCGGTCGGTGGTCTCCACCACCTGCACGGCGTCGGCAGGCAGACCGGCGCGTTCCAGCGCTTCGTGGAGCAGGCCCGCCAGCGCGAGATTGGACCGGATGGCCTCCGATCCGCCGCGCAGGATCACGGCGTCTCCGGCCTTGAGGCACAGGATCGCCGCGTCGATGGTGACGTTGGGGCGGGATTCGAAAATCATGGCGATGACGCCGAGCGGGATGCGCATCTTGCCGACCATGAGCCCGTTGGGGCGCTGCCACTGCTGTTCGATGACGCCCACTTCGTCAGGCATGTCGGCGACATGCAGACAGGCCAGCGCCATGTCCTCGATGATGCGCGGGGTGAGGGTGAGGCGGTCGAGGCGCGGCGCGTCCATATTTGCGGCTTTGGCGGCCTCGACGTCGAGGGCGTTGGCCTTGAGCATGCCGGGCTGGCGTTCCCTGAGCAGTTCCGCAAGCGTCCGCAGTGCCAGCGTTTTGGCTGCGGGCGAGGCGGCGGCGAGGGTCCGGGCTGCGCTTTTGGCGCGCTGCCCCATGTGTTCCATCTGAAGTGCGAGTGAGGCGGTCATGGGCGTTCCTTCTGTTGCGCGGTGGGGGATGAACCGTTCTCCTGTAGACCCGTATATATAAGGTTCCGGGCCGCTTCCCGCAAGCCCGGACCGGGACATTTCTTTTGACATTCCTGTCGTTCCAACCTATGTTTTGGCGTCATGATTCCCAGAAGGCATGCCGTCGGATCGGAACTTCTGGAAGGCTTGCCGCCGCAAGCCCGTTTTGCGTGCGCCGGAAATTCCGGCATTTACTGAAAGCGTGTGGAAGCGTTTAAGGAGTTTAGCATGGCAGACCCTCTCCGCCCGTCCGGGCCTCAGATTCCCGACAGTCTGATGGGCGAAATCCAGTCCGAAGTGGCCGTGGAAGCCACGCCCCTGCTGCGTTTCGTGATTGAGAAAAGCCGCATCATCGTATCGTGCGTCGTCGTGCTGCTGCTCGTCATCATCGGCGTCGGCGGCTGGCAGTGGCATCAGTCCCGCGTGGAGCGCGAAGCCCATCTTGAGCTCGGACGCATCCTCGTCGGCACGGAAGGGGCCGGACGCATCGCCGCTCTGGAGAAGTTCCTGCCCTCCGCCCCCGAGGCCATGAAGTCCGGCGTGCAGCTTGAAGTCGCCGTCACCGCGATCGGCCTCGAACAGTACGCCAAGGCCGCCGATGCCTACGCCGCCGTCGCCGCCGCCGATCCCAAGGGCCCGATGGGCCTGATGGCGGCCATGAATCAGGCCGACGTGCTCCAGCGCGAGGGCAAATACGCCGAGGCGCTCGCCGTTTTTGATGCTCTGGAAAAGAGCGCCCCCGAAGCCCTGCGTCCTTCCATTCTTGAAGGGCAGGCTCTGTCCGCCGAACAGGCGGGCAAGCTGGAGCGCGCGCTCGCCGCCTACGAAAGCATCGCCACGAATCTCGGAGATGCCGGAAACACCGGCTATTTTCAGGCCAAGATCGCCGAACTGAAGGCGCGCATGGCCCGCTCCTGATCCCACCTACAAGGGGAACGGCTCGCCGTCGTCCTGTCGGTGCCCGGTCCGCCGGGGAGCAAACGGGCTGTTGCCGCAAGGCTCAGCCCGTTTGTTCAAGAGGCCGTTTCTTTCGGAAAACCGTGCGTTTCAGGACTCGTTCCTGTCGCGCTTCAAACACGAGGAAGGTTTTCATGAGTCATCCGTTACTGGCCGCTGAAGCGGGTGTGCGGCACCTGCTTCTTGGCAACGAGGCCATCGTCCGGGGGGCGTTGGAAGCAGGGATCAATGTGGTGACCTGCTATCCGGGCACCCCCTCATCCGAAATTCCGGACACCTTCCACCACATCGCCTCGTGCGGCAGATTCCGCATGGAATACTCCGTGAACGAGAAAGTGGCCGTGGAAGTGGGCGCGGGCGCCTCGCTCGCGGGCGCCCTGAGCATGACCACCATGAAACACGTGGGCGTCAACGTGGCGGCCGACCCGCTGTTCACCGCGGCCTACGTGGGCCTTCCCGGCGGCTACATGCTGGTGAGCGCCGACGATCCGCTGTGCCATTCCAGCCAGAACGAGCAGGACAACCGCACCTACGCCCGGTTCATGGGCATGCCCTGTTTCGAGCCCGCCACCGCGCAGGAAGCCAAGGACATGTCCCGCGACGCCCTGCTGCTTTCCCGCGAACTCCAGCAGCCGGTGATGCTGCGCACGACCACCCGCGTCAACCATCTGCGCGGCCCGGTCACCTTCGGTCCCCTCGGCGAACCGGCCCCCATCGTGCCCTTCGAGCGCAATCCCATGCGGTTCGTGCCCGTTCCCGCCGTGGCGCAGAACCGGCACAAGGTGCTCGTCGAGCATCTGGAGAACGCCCGGGCCAAGGCCGAATCCTCCCCGTGGAACCGGATCACCGGCGAAGGCCGCATCGGCGTCATCGCCACCGGCATCAGCCGCGCCTATCTTGCCGACGCCCTCGCCGAAAACGGCTGGGAGAACGAGGTCAAGGTGCTGGAACTCGGGTTCTCGTGGCCGCTGCCGGAAAACCTGCTGACCGACTTCCTGTCCGGCTGCGACACCGTGCTGGTGCTTGAAGAGCTCCAGCCGCTGCTCGAACAGGATCTGCGCGCCCTCGTGCAGGAACGCAAAATCAACGTGTCCATCGTGGGCAAGGGCCCCGATCTGACCCTTTTCGGCGAGTACTCCACGGGCGCCGTGGCCCGCGCGCTGGCCTCCGTGCTCGGCAAGGAACCGGCCTGCGCCGCCGCTCCCGCCGTGGACGTCTCCAAACTGCCGGGCCGTCCCCCGAACCTGTGCGCCGGGTGCTCGCACCGCGCCATGTATTACGCCGTCCGCAAGGTCTTCGGCGACGAGGCCGTCTATTCCAGCGACATCGGCTGCTATACCCTCGGCATGGTGCCTCCGCTGCGCGCCGCCGACTTCCTGTTCTGCATGGGCTCGTCCATTTCCGCCGGAAGCGGCTTTTCGATGGTGTCGGACCGCCCGGTGATCGGCTTCATCGGAGACTCCACCTTCTTCCATTCCGGCATGACCGGACTCGCCAACGCCGTGTTCAACAAGCACAACATGCTGCTGGTGATCCTCGACAACGGCACCACCGCCATGACCGGGCACCAGCCCAACCCCGGCGTCGCCTCCACGGTGCTCGGACAGGACTGCGAACATCTCGACATCGAGAGCGTGGTCCGCGGCATCGGCGTGACGGACGTGGTCAAGGTACGGCCCTTCAACCTGCGCGGCACGCTGAAGGCGCTTGAAGAGATGAAGGCCCGCTCCGGCGTCCGCGTGATCATCTCGGAAGAACCCTGCATGCTGTTCGCGCGCCGCACCCTGAAGCAGGTTCGTCCGCAGGTCGCGGAAGTCGCGACGCAGGGCGAGGAAGCCCTGCGGTGCCTGACTGAGCTGGCCTGTCCCGCGTTCCGCAGGGGCGGAACCGCAGAGGCCCCGATCGTCAGCGTGGATGAATCGCAGTGTTCCGGCTGCATGGTGTGTCTCCAGGTAACGCCCGCCTTCCGGGCCCGCAAGCGGAGCTGAAAATGAGCAAGCGCATTCGTATCTATATGACAGGTGTGGGCGGACAGGGCACGCTTACCGCCACGACCCTGCTGGCCCGCGTGGCCGTGGAGCAGGGCGTCGAGGTGGTCGCGGGCGAAATCCACGGCATGGCCCAGCGCGGCGGCGTGGTGGAATCCACCGTGCTGCTCGGCGGCTGGAAAAGCCCCAAGCTGGGCTTCGGCGAAGCCGACATCGTGCTCGGATTCGAGCCGCTGGAAACGCTTCGCGGCC
>CAUHBW010000022.1 GCA_959604115.1 uncultured Bilophila sp.
TTCCAGACCTCGCTCTTCGTCACGCTCCCCCCCCCCCCCCCCCCCCGGCCCCCCTCCCCTCATCCTCCCAAGACTTTTGCTTTTATCGAATCCTTGTTCCATGTTTCGGGGATGCCGGAAAAAGGGCCGTTGGGAGACGGACCTTGGAAGAAAAGTTATCCTCTTTTTTTCAAGAAAAAGGTCTTCTTCCTCTCCAAGAATAAGGAGGCGGAGACAAGACTATCGCTTTAAGAAAAACTTGCAACAGGGATTCGATAAGGTCGAAAGTCTTTTCATTCCTACTTTATAAACTTGTCCACGTAGCCCTGTACGAAGAGAAAGACCAGCACGCAGGGCAGGACGTACTGAAGGTAGGGCCGGAGCCAGTGGGGGAAGCGGACGCCCAGCCCCTGATCGGTTTCGTGGGTGAAGTTGTTCCAGCCCCATCCCCACTTGTGGCAGCAGAAGGAGAGGAACAGGAATGCGCCGAACGGCAGGAGGTTGTTGCTGAGAAGGAAATCCTCCAGATCGAGGATGGAGGAGCCTTCCCCGAAAGGCCGGAAGCCGGACAGCACGTTGAAGCCGAGGGTGCAGGGCAGGGAGAGCAGGAACATGGCCCCGCAGTTCACCCACGAGGCTTTTTTGCGGGTCCAGCCCCAGACGTCCATGCAGTAGGACACGATGTTTTCGAAGACCGCGATGACCGTGGAAAGCGCGGCAAAGGACATGAACACGAAGAACAGCGAGCCCCAGAGCCGTCCGAACGGCATGCTGTTGAAGATGTTGGGCAGGGTCACGAACACGAGGCCGGGACCGGAGCCGGGATTCACTCCGAAGGCGAAGCAGGCCGGAAAGATGATGAGGCCCGCCATGAGCGCGACGATGGTGTCCAGCAGCACGATGTACAGGGCCTCGCCGGTCAGGGAGCGGGACTTGCCGATGTAGCTGCCGAAGATGGTCATGGAGCCGACGCCCAGCCCGAGGGTGAAGAACGCCTGCCCCATGGCGGCGGTGAGGGCTTCCCAGAGGCCGCCGCCCACCTGCTCGGGATGGAGAAGGTTTTCGAGATTGGGTTTGAGATAGAAGCTGATGCCCGCCTCGCCGCCCGGCAGGGTCATGGAACGGACCACCAGCGCGAGCATCAGCGCGAACAGGCCCGCCATCATGAATTTGACCACGCGCTCCACGCCCCGGCGCAGGCCCATGCCGCACACCGTGAAGCAGAAGATCACCGCCACGCCCATCCAGAAGCTGGAAACCACGGGCGCGCTGATCAGCCCGCCGAAGAACCCGCCGACCTGTTCGGGGGTGAGCCCGGACAGATCGCCCTTGAGCATCGACCAGCAGTAGGCCAGCATCCAGCCCGCCACCGTGGTGTAGAACATCATGAGCAGGTAGCTTCCGATGAGGCTGAGGGAGCCGAACCTGTGCCAGTGCGTGCCCTTGGGCTCCAATGTACGCAGAGCGGCCCCGAGGTTGCGCTGCGACGCGCGGCCCACGGCGAACTCCATCACCAGAATGGGGACCCCCACCGCCAGCAGAAAGCCGATGTAGATGAGCACGAACAGCGCGCCGCCGTAGGCTCCCGCAATGTAGGGGAACCGCCATACGTTCCCCAGTCCGATGGCGCAGCCCGCCGCGAGAAGAAGAAATCCGATGCGGCTGCCGAGCTGTTCTCTTTGCTGTTCCTGACTCATTCTGCCTTCCTGTGTTCGTTTGGTGTCCTAAAGCGGATTGTTTTGAAACGGTTCATTTTTAGAGGTTCATCCCCCGAAGAGCGCACTCTTCGGCGGAATCCGCGCCGCGCGTTCCAACTGTTCAAGTTGCGATGCCCTCGTGAAACGGTTCCGTTCCGGGCGCAGAGCCGTTTCTACACGAAAAAGGCCCCGTTCTCCACCGCACCGGCTGCGGAAGGAAACGGGGGACGCCTTGCGCTCGACAAGGCCGGGGAACGCTCTCCTCCCCGTGGCGAACGTTACGGGAAGGAGAAGGGATCGGGAGCCCTTTTCAGAAGCGTTCCCGATCCCCGAAGACTAGTTGATCCTGTGATGGCACCCGAGGCTGCGCGGGTTGCGGAGCGCGCTCTGGGTGATGCTGTAGGCCGCCTGACACCCGTGGAACAGGTCCACGATGGGCTTGGAGATGGCGGTGTTCTTGTAGAAGTCGTGCAGATGGCGGGAAAGCGCCCGCAGGTCGTCGAAGGCGCGGTGCAGGCGGCTGGCCGTGCGGCTGATGCCCACGTAGTTCCACATGGTGTTGCGGATGGTGGCCCAGTCCTGCGCGATGAGCGCGGGGTCGTCGTTGCGTTCGTCGCCGGTGCTCTCCCAGTCCGGGATGGCGTTGGCGAGGCGGTTGCTGATGTAGGCGCGCTTGGTGATGCGCTGGGCGATGTTCTGGCCCGCGCTGTAGCCCCAGAGCAGGGCTTCGAGGAGCGACGTGCTGGCGAGGCGGTTGGCCCCGTGCAGTCCGGTGCAGCTGCATTCGCCCACGCTGTAGAGGCGGGAGAGCGTGGTCCGGGCCGAGGCGTCCACAAGGATGCCGCCGCAGAAGAAGTGCGCCACAGGCACCACCGGGATCGGCTTCTGGTTGATGTCGATGCCCAGCTCCAGACAATGCTGGTAGATGGTGGGAAAACGCTTGGTGATGTCGTGCTTCACGCCGGAAAGATCCAGATACATGCATGGTTCGCCGCTGTGGAGCATCTCGTCCATGATCGCGCGTGCCACGATGTCGCGGGGCGCGAGGTCGGCGCGCTCGTCGTAGCGTTTCATGAAGAATTCGCCCTTGGCGTTCACGAGGCGCGCGCCTTCGCCGCGCATGGCTTCCGTGATCAGGAAGCTGTGGGACTGGCGGGTATACAGCGCGGTGGGATGGAACTGCACGTATTCGAGGTTGTCCAGACGCACGCCCGCGCGCTGCGCCATCGCGATGCCGGAGCCGGTGCAGGCCGCGGTGTTGGTGGTGTGCAGGTAGACCTGCCCCACGCCGCCCGTGGCGAGCACGGTGAAGTCCGCCAGCAGGGTTTCGACCTCGCGGGTGTACTCGTTGTAGACGTAGGCGCCGAGGCACTGGTTGACGAGCTGGTAGCGGTATTCCCGCTGGCGCGCATGATGGTCCGTGGTGATCAGGTCGACCGCGGTGCGGCCGGTGAGTATCTTGATGTTCGGCGCCTTGCGCACGGCCTCAAGCAGGCTCTCCATGATTGTCTTGCCGGTGTGGTCCGCGCAGTGAAGGATGCGGTGCTTGCCGTGTCCGCCTTCGCGGGTGAAGTCGAGCTTGCCGTCCACCTTGTCGAAGGGAACGGGCGCGCGCTCCATGAGGATGCGTTCCACGGCGTCCGGTCCGTTCTGGCAGAGGTAGCGCACCGCCCGCAGATAGTTGTGGTGATGGCCCGCCACCAGAATGTCCGACTCCAGAGGTTTCGCGTCGTCGGAACCGGGCCGGTAGACGATGCCGCCCTGCGCCAGCGCGGAGTTGCCGCCGTCGAGTTCCTGACCGGGGACGATGAGCGTCACTTCATACCCGGCGTCCGACAGGGTGAGCGCCGCCGTGCTGCCGCTGATGCCCGCGCCGATGACGAGGACCTGTGTTCTTAACCGCTGTTGTGTCATTACTGCCTTCTTTATGAAAACCCGGTTGATACATACAGGAAAGGGGGCGGCGTGCCCCCTGCGACCTGATCCGGATGACAATGCGTGCGCGCGTCCGTGATGCGGGAGGATGGTCCCCCCGCGCCGCGAACGCTAGGCACAGGCTTCGAGCATGCGCTCAAGGGCCGCCTTGGCGGGGGCGGCGTCTCCGGCGGGCACGGTGATGGGGTCCGTGCTCCCGGAAACGATGCCTTCCAGCGTCATGCGGAGCCGTTCGGGCGTGATTTTCGCCATGTTGGAACAGGCGCTGACTCGCAGCGGCTCGACGCGGATGCGTCCGGCCTGCTCGCGGGCGAGGCGTTCCACAAGGTTGATTTCCGTGCCGACATAAATATGTGAACCGTCCGGCGCGTCGTTGACATACTTGATGATGTAGGAAGTGGAACCGGCGCCGTCGGCGGCGCGCACCACTTCGGGGGCGCACTCTGGGTGCACGATGACCTTGCAGTCCGGGTCGGCCTTGCGGACGGCCTCGATCTGGGAAGGATTGAAGCGCGCGTGAATGGCGCACAGGCCCGGCCAGAGCACGAGAGCGGCCTTGTCGGCGGCTTCGAGGTCCACGGCGTCTCCGGCCTTGCGGACGTCGAGGATGTGGGTGTCGCGTCCGGTGAGGCCGAGCTTGCGGGCCGTGTTGCGGGCCAGATTCTTGTCGGGGAGGAACAGCACGCCGTCACCCTGTCGGAAGGCCCAGTTCATCATCTTTTCCGCGTTGGCGGAGGTGCACACCGCGCCGCCGTAGCGTCCCACCACGGCCTTGACCGCCAGCGAGGTGTTGACGTAGGCGAGCGGCACCAGATGGCGCCCGGAGGCGGTGAGGCGTTGCAGCACCCGGTCGAGCAGGGCGGCGGGGGTCATCTGCGCCATGACGCAGTCCGCGCCGTGATCGGGCAGGAGCACCTGCTGGCCTTCGCGGGCGAGCAGGGAGGCGGATTCCGCCATGAAGTAGACGCCGCAGAAAACGATGAAATCGGAATCGATGCCGGGAACGCGCCGGGCGAGTTCGAGGGAGTCGCCGCGGATGTCGCAGTGCCGGATGGTTTCTTCCTGTTCGTAATGGTGCCCCACGATGGTCAGCCTGCCGCCGAGCGCGGCGCGAAGTTCCTCGATGCGGGCGGAATCGTTTTGGGTGTTCATGCGGTTTCCTTGGCGATGCGCATGCTGAGGTCGGCGGTCACGGCGGAATGCGTGATGCGTCCGACCGAAATGAAGTCCGGCTTGCGGAAACTTTTGACGGTGGCGTAGGCGCGGATGGTGTCGAGGGACACGCCGCCGCTCACTTCGACTTCGATGAAGGAGGGGATGCGTTCCAGCGCGGAGGGGAGCATGTCGGGCGTCATGTTGTCGAGCATGATGCGATCGACCTTGCAGGCCACGGCTTCGAGGACCTCGTCGTTGGTGCGGCATTCCACCTCGATGGGCGGACAGGGATTGTAGCGTCCGCGCAACAGTTCCACGGCCTTGGTCATGGACCCGGCGGCGTCGATGTGGTTGTCCTTGAGCATGAGCATTTCATGCAGGTTGCGCCTGTGGTTGTGCCCGCCGCCGCAGAGCACCGCGTACTTGTCCGGATAACGCATGCCGGGCATGGTCTTGCGGGTGTCGAGCAGGCGGACGCCCGTGCCTTCCAGAGCCTCGACGTAGAGGCTGGTCAGGTTGGCGATGCCGCACAGGCGGCTGACGAAATTCAGGATGATGCGCTCGGCGCGGAGAATCTGGCGGGCCGGGCCGGCGATGCGGGCCACGATGGAGCCGGTGACGACCTCCTCGCCTTCCTTCGCCAGAGGCTGCCATGTGTAGGAGAGTTCGTCCGGGTGGGCGGCGCACAAGTTCATGACCAGCGGAATGACGGGCAGCCCGGCGATGAGCGTCCGTTCCTTGGCGACGATGATCGCCTGAAGGCGATCCTGAGGGCTGAAGACGCCGTCGGTGGTGAGATCCGGGCCGTCTTCGGCGAGAGCGAGTTCGAGGAGGGATAGCAGGTGCGTCCGCGCCTCGCCCTGAAAATATTCCGAGAAATCTGGAAGGATCATATCTTGTCCCGCATCCTTGGCAGTGCTACACGATGTGGAGAACAGCAGCCGGCGTGCGCGTGCCGGGACGCGCGCATCCGGTGGTGAGTCAGCAGCGTAAAGTCTTTTCGTTTACTAGGTGGCTCGTCCGTTTTCGTCAAGATGCTCTTTTTCTTCCGCGCGCGGTTTCGAGGGGACGCCGAGACGGTGCAAACGGCGCGCAGAGGCGGGCATGGGAGACCGAAACGCCGTCTTTCGGGGCGTGTTTCTGTTTTTATGTCAACATTTTTGGTATCCTTGAGGCGTTCGCGGTTCAGGTTGAGGAGGATAGGCCCATGTCGGATACGACCCCCGAAGAAAAGAAGGCGCCTGTGACCGAGGCCCCTTCCGAGGAAAAGGCGGCCGGGGCGCACGCCGGAGCATCGCCCGAATGGGATGACGCCGATGCGGCGGAGGAAAAGGCCGAAGCCGCCCGCCAGCGCGCGCTTTCCCAGTGCGTCGAGTACATGGAGGATGGCGAATCGGAGTATTCCCACCCCGCCGACATGGCAGACCACCTCGAAAACCTGAGCCTTAAGGAGCAGGTCTGCCTGTTCCGCCATCTGCCCGCGGACGAAGCCGCCGAGGCGCTGGCCGAACTCGATCAGGAAATCGCGGTCGACGTTCTGGAAAACCTCGATCCCGACGAAGCCGCCCAGATCATCGCGGAAATGTCGCCCGACGACGCGGCGGACGTTCTCGACGAGCTGGACGAGGGCCACCGCGACGTCCTGCTGAACAATCTTGACCGCGACGACGCCGAAGAGCTGCGCAATCTGCTGGCCTTCGATCCAGACACTGCGGGCGGCATCATGAACACCGAGATCATCCTGCTCGAACAGGACATCACGGTGGACGAGGCCATCCTGCTGATCCGGCGGGGCATGGAAGAGGACATGGAAATCCCCTACTATGCCTATGTGGTGGACGAGGACGACAAGCTGGTCGGCGTGTTTTCCCTCCGCGACCTCATGCTCTCCAAGCCGGGGACGATTCTCCGCGACTCGCTGCACGATCAGGACGTGATCGCGGTGCGTTACGACACGCCGAGCGAGGAAGTGGCCCGCCGCATGAGCCACTACAACTTCATGGCGATGCCCGTCGTGGACTACGAGGGGCGTCTGCTCGGCGTGGCGACCTACGACGACATTCTGGACATCATGCAGGACGAGGCCAGCGCCGACCTGCTCGGCATGGTGGGCGCGGGGCAGGACGAGACCATCGACACGCCGTGGCTGGAGTCGGTGCAGCTTCGTCTGCCGTGGCTCATCGTCAACATGCTGACGTCCATGATGTCGGCCTTCGTGGTCTACATGTTCGAGGGCTCCATCGCGGGCATGGCTTTGCTCGCCGTGCTCATGCCGATGGTGGCGAATCAGGCCGGGAACACGGGGCAGCAGGCGCTCGCCGTGATGATCCGCCAGCTCGCCACGGAGAAGTTCGACCGCAGGCGCGCGTGGATCGCCGTGCTGCGCGAAGGCAAGATCGGCATCGCCTCCGGTCTGATCATGGCGATGCTGGCGTGTGTGGGCGTCTGGTTCACGTCCTCCTCTCCCGAGCTCGGGATGGTCATGGGCGTGGCGCTCATGGGCGACATGCTCCTCGGCGCGCTCGCCGGGGGCAGCATCCCCCTTATTTTCCGCGCCGTGGGCCGCGACCCCGCGCAGGCTTCCAGCATCTTCCTCACAGCCATCACCGACAGCGCCGGGTTCTTCATCTTTCTGGGGCTGGCTACCGCGTTTTTGCTGTAGGAGCGAATCGGGGGAAGGGAGGGAAAAATTTTCTGGAGAAAGTTTCCCCCTCCCTTCCCCCGTACCCCCATCCCTCCTCCTTCAAAGACTTTCGACTTTATCGAATCCCTCTTCTCGGTTTTCCCCATGTATGGAAAGGCGGGCGGGGAGAGCGGCGGGCATGTTCTCCGTTTGAGAGGAGGCGCATGAAGAAGGCTTTTTACGTTACAATATCTTGATATTTCGGCATACTGTGAGTAGCCCAATGCTTTGGGGCCGAACACGCTTTGTTCATATAACGGGAAAGCCGCAAAAAGGACTGGTCCTTTTTGCGGCTTTTTTGTCGAATGGTTAGGAAATGGAGCGTGCTGTTTCCATCGGCCAAGAGACGAAAGGCCTTTCCGGGCAATTGAGGGAACAAGATGCCTTTTCATCGGATAACCGGGGGACGGACGCCTCCGAAACGGGACGGCGCGTTTCCCCGGCCCGGCGTTGACCCTTATGAAAGTCTTGGGAAGGAGAGGGGCGGGGTTTGGGGTGGGGGGTGGCCTCCTTTCGCCCGGATGGTTTGGGGAGGGGAGAGGAAACCATTATCCAGAAAGGTTTACAAACCCCACCCCAATTTCGTTACTTTTCAAATACCAGCGGAAGCACTTCGTCGATGCTGTCCACGGTGTGGACGATGATCTTGCGGCGCAGCTCCTGCGGGATGTCTTCGAGATCCTTCTGGTTCTTGGCGGGCAGGATGACATGCCCGATGCCGCGCGCGACGCCGGCGAGCACCTTTTCCTTGATGCCGCCCACGGGCAGGACGCGGCCCCGGAGGGTGATCTCGCCCGTCATGCAGATGTCGCCGCGCACCGTCCGCCCGGTCAGCGCGGAAATGAGCGCCGTCACCAGCGTAACCCCGGCGGAGGGGCCGTCCTTGGGCGTGGCCCCGGCCGGCACATGGATGTGAATGTCCGTGTGCTCCGCGAAGTCGGGCGCGATGCCGAGCAGATCGGCCTTGGAGCGGGCATAGGTCAGCGCGGCCTGCGCGCTTTCCTTCATCACGTCTCCGAGCTGGCCGGTCAGGGTCAGACCGCCCTTGCCCTTGATCGCGGAAACTTCGATGTACAGGATTTCACCTCCGGCGGGCGTCCACGCAAGGCCGAGGGCCACGCCGGGGATCAGCTTCCGTTCGGCGTCCTCGTCGATGAAGACCGGCGCGCCGAGCAGCTTGGGAAGCCCGGCGGCGGTCACGCGGAAGGGCGGCTTGGCTCCCTCCGCCTTGCGCCGGGCGATCTTGCGGCACACGGTCCCGATCTCGCGCTCCAGATTCCGCAGCCCGGCCTCGCGGGTGTACTCGCGGATGATCCGGTTCATGGCCGCATCGGGCAGGGTGAGATCGCGATCCTTCAGCCCGTTCTCGTGCAGCTCCTTGGGCAGGATGTACTTGCGGGCGATGGCGAGCTTTTCCTGCTGCGTGTAGCCGGGCAGGGAAATGATCTCCAGACGGTCCCGGAGCGGGCCGGGGATGGTCTCCAGATGGTTCGCCGTGCAGATGAACAGCACCTTGGAAAGATCGAACGGCACGTTCAGGTAATGGTCGCTGAAGTTGAAGTTCTGTTCCGGGTCAAGCGCCTCAAGCAGCGCCGACGAAGGATCACCCCGGAAATCGTTGCCGAGCTTGTCGATTTCGTCGAGGACGATCACGGGGTTGCGCGTCCCGGCCTGCTTCATGGCCTGAATGATGCGGCCCGGCATGGCCCCGATGTAGGTGCGCCGGTGTCCCCGGATTTCCGCCTCGTCACGCATGCCGCCGAGCGAGATGCGCTGGAACTTGCGCCCGAGCGCACGGGCGATGGACCGTCCGAGCGAGGTCTTGCCCACGCCGGGAGGGCCCGCGAAGCAGAGGATCGGCCCCTTGGAATCGGGATTGAGCTTGCGGACGCTCAGGTATTCGAGGATGCGGTCCTTGATTTTGGTCAGCCCGTAATGATCCTCGTCGAGCACGGCCTTGGCCTTGACGATGTCGAGCTGGTCCTTGGAGGTCTTCTTCCACGGCAGTTCGGCGAGCCAGTCGAGATAGGTGCGGGCCACGCTGGCCTCGGCGGAGTCGCCGTGCATGGTGGCGAGACGCTTGAGCTGCTTGTCCGCCTCCTTGCGCACGTCGGGGGGCAGGCCCGCCTTTTCGATGGCCTTGGTGATGTCCTCAAGCTCCTCGTCGGCGTCCGCGCCGTCGCCCAGCTCCTTGCGGATGGCCTTGAGCTGTTCGCGCAGGAAGTATTCCTTCTGCGCCTTGTCCATGCCTTCGCGGGCCGAGGTCTGGATCTTGATCTGCATGGTCGCGACTTCCGACTCGTGCACCAGATGGGTGATGATGAGCCGCAGGCGATCCATCGGATCGACGCATTGCAGGATCTCCTGCGCCTCCTCCATCTTGAGCCGCAGGTTGGCGGCGATGAGGTCGGAAAGGCGTCCGGGCTCGCTCACGTTGCTGAGCACGCCCATGATGTCCCCGGTCGGGATGCCGCGCAGGGCGAGGATGCGCTCGCACTGTTCGCGCGCGAAGCGGATGAGCGCCTCCTGTTCGGATTCGGGCGCGACGGCTTCCGGCTCGGGCATCAGCTCGACCTTGGCGGTCAGGTAGGGGCCGCTCTCGTCGAGGCTGGCGAGCCGGGCGCGGGACACGCCCTGCACCAACGCCTTGATCCTGCCGTCGGGCATCTTGAGCAGGCGCAGGATGAGGGCCACGGAACCGACGGGATAGAGGTCGTCGGCCTTGGGGGTGTCCACCTGCCCGTCCTTCTGGGCGCACAGGAAAATGTGCCGCCCGTGCGTGGCTGCGGCTTCCACGGCCTGCACGGACTGCTCGCGGCCCACGAACAGGGGCACGATCATATAGTTGAAGACCACCACGTCCCGCAGCGGAAGCAGGGGCATGGAGGAGGGGATTTCCTGCATGACAGGGGTATCGTCGTCGGGAGACGCATCCATCTGTTCGTCCTGAATCTGGGCGGCGACGCGGCGTCGGGCCGGTCTCCGCCGGCGGCGGACGGGCGTTTCCTCTTTCTTTTCGTCGTTGTCGGAATCAAAGGTCATGGCTGTATCCTCAAAGGTCGTACGGTGTTGCGAACCTGCCGGTTCAGATCAATCCGTCCTCGCGTATGCTGTAGCAAACCCCGTCGCCGACGATGAGATGGTCCAGCAGGCGCAGCCCCATGCCGGTGGCGATGCGCTGGATGTTTCTGGTCATCTCGATGTCTTCGGACGAGGCTTTGGGCGTCCCTCCCGGGTGGTTGTGCACCAGAAAGAAGCCGCTGGCCTTGCGCTGGAGCACCCGTTCCAGAATGTCCCTCGGGTAACAGGGGACGGTGCCCACCGTGCCCCGAGCCAGCCGTTCCCAGCAGAGCAGGCGGTTCTGGGCGTCCACCGTGGCTATCCAGAGCTCCTCATAGGGACATCCGGTCAGCCGGGGAACGACCATCCGCGCCACTTCGGCGGGCGAGCACAGCGTCTCGCGTTCCCGCAGCGGCGCTTCGGCGTAGCGCGCCATCAGCTCCCGCAACAGAAGCTGGAGCGCCGCGACGCCTTCGCCCACGCCGTCCACCTGCTGCATCTCGGCGGGCAGGGCGTCCAGCACGCCTCGGATGCTGCCGAATCGGGCCAGCAATTCCTTGGCGAGGGGCTTGGTGTCCTTGCGCAACAGGGCATACCCCAACAGCAGTTCCAGAATTTCATAGTCGGCGAGCGAGGCCCCGTCCTTGACGAGACGCTCCCGCAGCCGGGCACGGTGTCCGGTGTAGTGGGGTGTACCATTTGTCATGATAAGCAGTCCTGCGGGGTAAGCAAGGGGGAAAGCCCAATTGGGCCATGAGAAATGGAGGGGCGTCAGCGCGGGGAACGCCGCCGCTCCGGAGCGAACAGCAGGGTCAGATCGCCCATAAGCGCGTCCAGCGCCTGTCCGGGGGAACGCCGTCCCGACTTGACGGACAGCTCGGCGGTGTGCATGGCGTCCCAGAGTCTGGCGAGACCGGCCACGCCGAGACGGGACGCGGTCTGCTGCTTGGCCTGCTGATCCGACGGGTTCATGCGGACCGGCTCCCCGGAAAGGATCTGCCACAGCTGGCGGGCCTCCCGCTGGAGCATGGCGAGCAGATAGAACAACGGCTCCTCTCCCTTGGCCTGTTCCGCGAGGATGCTCTTCCAGACCGAGGCGGCCTGCCCCGACTGGAGCTGGCGCAAAAAGGCGAAAACGTTGAATTCGCTGGTCGGGCTGACGCTGCGGGCCTGTTCCTGCGTGAGCGGGGCGTCTCCGGCGAGGAGCTGGAGCTTGCCCAGTTCGGCGTCCACGGCGGCGGCGTCAGGAAGGAGGGTTTCGGCGAGGATGTCCACGCATCCGGACTCCATGCTCAGGCCGAGCGACTTGGCGCGCGTCTGGATGTGGCGGCGTAGGGAGCGGGGATCGAGGCCGGGGGAACGCCAGACCCATCCCTTGGAATCGGCGAAGGTGTAGCAGGCCAGTTTGGTCAGGTGCGCGGGGAGCTTGGGCTGTCCCTTTTCCCACGCGCCTTCGAGGCAGAAGATCGGCCACGTTTGCGGATTGGGGCGGGAAAGCGCGGCGGAGAGGCGTTTCCACACGTCAGCCGGAAGCGCGTGGGCGTTGCGCAGCACGAGCGCCCGCGCGTTGGAGAACAGGCCCTGAAGGGTGAGGATTTCCCAGAATTTCTGGGGGAGTTCCTCGTCGCCCCAGAAGACGTGGCGTTCGCGGCCCGTTTCGGGGCAGGCCGCAAGAAGCTCCTCCACCTGCTGGCGGAGGAGCTTCCCGTCTGGGCAAATGCAAAAACTGAAGCCCGGTCGTGTCGTCATGCGGTTTCCGTCAGAAGCGTTGCTGCAAGGCGTCCATGCACCGGCGTATGGCCAGTTCGAGGATGGACCGGATGGCCGATTCCTCGTCGGAGTTCTCGTAATTTTCGCTGTAGTAGATGTTCCCGGACCGCCAGACTTCGGTGTTGGTCTTCCCGTCGTAGACGATGAATTCCATGTTGATGGTGGCGGTGTAGAGCTGGGAGGCGCTGGCGTACTGTCCGTAGCTCCGCACCTGGAAGCTCGAGACGCGCACGGTCAGCGTGTAGTCCGCCGGACCGTCGTCCACCCATTTCGCCAGACTGCGGGCGTTGATGTCGTCCCGGACCAGCGAACGGATCTGGTAGGTCAGCCACGGATAGAGGGTGGACTGATCCACGCTCTTGATCCGGAGCGTCTTGCTGCCGTTGCCGAGCACGCTGTTTTCGGAGAGCGAGCCTTCCTGACCCCGCCAGACGTAGCCGCACCCGGCCAGCATCAGGCAGACGAGCAGTCCGCTCAGCAGTCCTGTCGCAAGCCCGAACAGGCGAGCCTGTCCGCGTGCCGAAGCCGGGTGCGCGCTTTTCATCAGTTGGCCACCACGTTGACGAGTTTGCCGGGAATGACCACGACCTTGCGGACCGTGAGCCCTTCGAGATGCCGGACGATGTTCTGTTCCGTCAGAGCCAGCTTTTCGACCTCATCCTTGGACGCGGAGGAGGGCACGTCGATCTTGCCGCGCAGCTTGCCGTTGATCTGGATGACCACGGTGATGACGTCGCGTTCCAGCGCGTCTTCCTTCCAGACGGGCCACGGCTGTTCGGCGATGCTTCCGGCGTGGCCGAGGTCTTCCCACAGTTCCTCGCACACGTGCGGGGTGATGGGGGAGAGCAGGGTGAGCACGGTCGCCACGGCGGAGGAGAGCACCTTGCGGCCTTCCTCGGCGGCGGCGAGTTCGTCCTTGGCGAGATAGAGGGCGTTGACCAGCTCCATGACCGCCGCGATGGCGGTGTTGAACTGGTAGCGGTTGCCGATGTCCTCGCTGGCCTTCCTGACGGTGGCGTGTTCCTTGAGGCGGACTTCCTTGGCCGCGGGCGTGGTCGCGTCCGCCGCCGTGGAGGAGCAGGCCGCCACCGGAGACAGGAACTCGCGGCTGTCCGCGTAGAGACGCCAGATGCGGTTGAGGAAGCGCGACGCGCCCTCGATGCCGGTGTCGCTCCAGTCGAAGTCGCGTTCCGGCGGCGCGGCGAACAGGCAGAACAGGCGCACGGTGTCCGCGCCGTACTTGGCGATCATTTCCGTGGGATCGACGATGTTGCCCTTGGACTTGGACATCTTGCTGCCGTCCTTGAGCACCATGCCCTGCGTGAGCAGATTGGCGAAGGGTTCGTCGAGCTCCTTGGGGAAGTAGCCGAGGTCGCGCAGCACCTTGGTGAAGAAGCGAGCGTAGAGCAGGTGCAGGATGGCGTGTTCCACGCCGCCGATGTACTGGTCCACGGACAGCCAGTAGCGCAGGGCTTCCATGTCGAAGGGAGCCTTGTCGTTGCGGGCGTCGGTGTAGCGGGCGAAGTACCACGAGGATTCCACGAAGGTGTCCATCGTGTCGGTTTCGCGCTTGGCCGCGCCGCCGCACTTCGGGCAGGCGCAGTTGTAGAATTCGGGCGTATGGGGCAGGGGCGACTTGCCGTCGGGATGGGTCTGCACGTCGAGAGGCAGGCGGACCGGGAGCTGGTCTTCGGGCACGGGCACCATGCCGCACTTTTCGCAGTAGACGACCGGGATGGGCGCGCCCCAGTACCGTTGGCGGGAGATGTTCCAGTCGCGCAGACGCCAGTTGGTGGTGCGCTTGCCCTTGCCGGAGGCTTCCAGCGCGTCGGCGATGCGCTTCTTGGCGTCCTCGTTGGGCAGGCCGTCGAATTCTCCGGAGTTGACGAGCACGCCGGGGGCCGCATAGGCCTCGGTCATGGTGTCGGGATCGAGCGGCGCCTCGCCTTCGGGCTGGATGACTACGATGCGGGAGATTCCGTACTTCTTGGAGAATTCAAAGTCGCGCTGGTCATGCGCGGGCACGGCCATGACCGCGCCTGTGCCGTATTCGGCCAGAACGAAGTTGCCGAGCCAGATCGGGACGAGCGCGCCGGTGAAGGGGTTCACGCAGTAGGAACCGGTGAACACGCCTTCCTTTTCGAGGCTGTCGGACTGGCGGTCGATACGGTCCATGTTGCGGGTGCGCTCAATGAACGCGCGGGCGTCGGCTTCATTGGGCTTGCCGCTGATGAGCGACTCGACGAGCGGATGCTCGGGGGCCAGCGTCATGAAGGTCACGCCGAACACGGTGTCCGGGCGGGTGGTGAACACCTTGATGTCCCCCTCGCCGGATTGCAGCGGGAAGGAGATTTCCGCGCCCACGGACTTGCCGATCCAGTTGCGCTGCATGCTGAGCACGCGGTCGGGCCAGCCGCCTTCGAGCTTGGAGAGGTCGGCGAGCAGCTCGTCGGCGTAGTCGGTGATCTTAAGGAACCACTGGGTGAGTTCCTTCTGCACCACGGGCGTGTCGCAGCGCCAGCACAGGCCGTCCACGACCTGTTCGTTGGCGAGCACGGTGTTGCAGTGGGGGCACCAGTTCTGGGAGGCCTTCTTGCGGTAGACGAGGCCCTTTTCCAGCCAGCGCAGGAAGAACAGCTGTTCCCAGCGGTAGTAGGGCTCGTCGCAGGTGGCGACCTCACGATCCCAGTCGTAGGAGTAGCCGAGTCGCTTCAGCTGGGAACGCATGTTGTCGATGTTGGCGTGCGTCCACACGCTGGGGTGGATGTTGTGCTTGATGGCGGCGTTTTCGGCGGGCAGGCCGAAGGCGTCCCACCCCATCGGGTGCATGACGTTGAAACCCTGCATCCGCTTGAAGCGCGCCACCACGTCGCCGATGGAGTAGTTGCGCACATGTCCCATGTGCAGGTTCCCCGAAGGATAGGGGAACATTTCGAGCACGTAATACTTCTTCTTGTCCTTGTCGACGTGACAGGCGTAGGTTTTTTCCTCTTCCCAGCGTTTCTGCCATTTCGTTTCGATGGCCGCCGGGTCGTAGCGCTTGGGCTTGCTCATGACTGATCCTTTATCTATGAAGTCGCGGGCCCTTCGGCCCTTTCTGGCGTCAAACCGCGCCAATCTATCAGGCGTCGGCCTTGCCCGCAACCGCGAGCGTGCCCGCTTCCTGAGCCTTGATCGCCGCGTCGAGGATGCCGTTGATGAAGCTCTTGGCCTTGGCGTCGCCGAAGCGGGTGGACAGTTCGAGCGCCTCGTTGATGGCGACCTTGGGCGGCACGTCGGCCCGGTACAGCATTTCAAAGACGGCGAGACGGAGCAGGGTCAGCTCAATCTTGCCGAGCCGGTCCACGCGCCAGTTCTGGGAGAAGCGTTCGATGACGCCGTCGAGGGCCTTGACGTTGGACCAGACGCCTTCCACGAGTTCCCACGCAAAGCCGTACAGCTTTTCTTCGCGGGTTTCGGCGTTTTCGTCCATGTCCGCATCCGTGGGATCGGGCATTTCGAGGAACGCGGTGCGAACGTCCCCGAGCGTGGTCGAAGAGGAGAACTGTAGACTGTACAGCACCTGAAACGCGCGGGAGCGCGCGGCGCGGCGGGCATGGGGTCTGCTTTTGGACATGAAGTGTGGCCTCGGTACGAAAGTGATGGAATGATGGAGGAACGGGGCTCCGCCCCGGACCCCGGCAGGGCTCCGCCCTGCACCCGCCGGGGGGAATGATTCCCCCCGGCCCCCCTCGGTTATGGCTGTGCCGCGTCCGTTCCGGCGCGGCGGATGTTCCTTGCCCCTGAGAGCGGAAGAACGTCGGGAACGGCGTTCCCAACGTTCGCCGGTTTTCTGTGGAGTGTTCGGATTCCTTTGAAATGGTTTCATATTTCAAAGGTTCATTCTGCCGAAGAGCGCGGTCTTCGACGGAATTCACGCCACATTGAGGCGGGCGGTCCGGTCTGTTCGCCGCCTCGCCTTTTTATTCTTCAAATGAAAAGGCTCTAAACTCGTCCCCGGAAAGAAGCGTTTTTCACAGCTTGCGGCGTAACGGGACTCCCGTCGCGCGCGGCCTCCCCACCAGTTTGGGATGATGCGGAAGGGGGACCGGGGAAGGGCGCGTGTGGGTGCTCCCCGCTTTTGAAAAAAGCGTCCTTCCCCGATTCCTCTTAAAGCTGCTGCAGGACGCGAACGGTTTCGAGCAGGGCGGCGGCGGCTTCGACGCCCTTGTTGCCCGCCTTGGTTCCGGCCCGTTCGATGGCCTGCTCAATGTTGTCGGTGGTGAGCAGGCCGAACCCGACGGGCACGCCGCTTTCCAGCGACACGTGGGCGAGGCCCTTGGTGGCTTCGGTGGCGACGAAATCGAAGTGGGGCGTGCCTCCGCGGATGACCGCGCCGAGAGCGACGATGCCGTCGTACTTGCCGGAAGCCGCCAGCTTCTTGCACACGATCGGCATTTCGAACGCGCCGGGGACGCGCACGATGGTGAGGTTTTCCTCGGACCCGCCATGACGGATCAGATAGTCCACCGCGCCGCTGATGAGGCGATCCACGATGAGGTCGTTGAAACGTGCCGCGAGAATGGCGAACTTGAGGTCCGCCGCGTTGAGATGTCCGTCGATGGTCTTGATCTGGTTCATGAAAGCCTCGTCTGAGATGAAGGGAGCCGCCTCGGGGCGGGCCGGTTAGCGCTTGTTGTCGGCGACGTGGAGCATGTGCCCCATCTTTTCCTGCTTGGTGCGCATGTATTCTTCGTTGGTGGCGCAGCAGCCCACCTCGATGGGTTCGCGGTCGACGATTTCGAGGCCGTACCCTTCGAGGCCCACGATCTTGCGCGGGTTGTTGGTCATGATGCGCAGCTTGCGGATGCCGAGGTCCAGCAGAATCTGCGCGCCGACGCCGTAATCGCGGAGGTCCGCCTTGAAGCCGAGCTTTTCGTTGGCTTCCACGGTGTCGTAGCCCTGATCCTGAAGGGCGTAGGCCTTGAGCTTGTTGGCGAGGCCGATGCCCCGGCCTTCCTGCCGCATGTAGATGATCGCGCCCCGGCCTTCGCGTTCGATGCGGGTGAGCGCGGCGGCGAGCTGATTCCCGCAGTCGCAGCGCAGGGAGCCGAAGGCGTCGCCGGTGAGACACTCGCTGTGCACGCGCACGAGCACGGGATCGGCGCCGCCCTTTTCGGTCACGTCGCCCTTGACGATGGCGACGTGGGTGTCGGGGCTGACGTCGCTTTCATAGGCGATCATCGTGAAATTGCCGTATTTCGAGGGCAGTTTCGTTTCCGCCGCCCGGCGCACGCCGAGTTGGCCGTGCCGGAGGTGATAGCGGATGAGATCGCGCACCGTGGCGATCTTGAGCTGGTGTTCTTCCGCGAACTTCTCCAGATCGGGCATGCGGGCCATCGTCCCGTCTTCCTTCATGATCTCGCAGATGACCGCTGCGGGCTTCAGCCCGGCGAGCACGGCGAGGTCCACGCTGCCCTCGGTCTGTCCGGCGCGGGTGAGCACGCCGCCGGGCTGGGCGCGGAGCGGGAAGACGTGTCCGGGGGTCACGATGTCCTCGGGGCGCGCGCCGTCGGCCACGGCCGCCTGAATGGTACGGGCGCGGTCGGCTGCGGAAATGCCCGTGGTCACGCCGTTGCGGGCTTCGATGGACACCGTGAAGTTGGTGCCGAAGCGCGAACCGTTGCGCTGGGTCATGAGCGGCAGTTCCAGCTTGTCGACGA
>CAUHBW010000023.1 GCA_959604115.1 uncultured Bilophila sp.
TTCTCCTCCCCCTCTACTCCTGCGCCAAAAAGCGCGGTCCCACATTGGTGACGCTGCCCGCGCCGATGGTCAGGAAGATATCCCCCGGCTTGAGGATGCCGGGCAGTGCGGCGACCATCTCGTCGAAATTCTGGAAATAGCTGACGTCCGCATCGGACACCTGCCGGATGCCCTGCGCGAGGTTCTGCCCGTTCACGCCGGGAATGGGCTTCTCCGAGGCCGGGTAGATTTCCGTCAGCAGGAGCTTGTCCACCGTGCCGAGCACATGGCAGAACTCTCCGAAGAGGGCCTGCGTCCGCGAAAAACGGTGCGGCTGGAAGGCCACCACGACGCGGCGATCCGGATAGGCCGTGCGCGCCGTGGCGAGCGTCGCCGCGATCTCCACGGGGTGATGCCCGTAGTCGTCCACCACGAGGATGTTGTTCTTCTCGCCCTTGTACTCGAACCGCCGCCCCACGCCGCCGAACCGGGCCAGCCCTTCGATGCAGAACTTCGGTTCGATGCCCGCGTCCAGCGAAACGCCGATGGCGGCGAGCGCGTTCAGGATGTTGTGGCGTCCCGGCTGCCGCAGCGTCACTTCGCCGAGCTCCTCGCCCCGGATGAACACCCGGAAACGGTTGACGACGCCGCATTCCAACACGTCCGCCCGAATGTGGTTGTCCGGCCCGAAACCGTACGTCACCACCGGACGCTTCACCCGGGGCAGCAGACGCTGCACGCCGGGATCGTCGCCGCAGACCACGTTCAGGCCATAGAACGGAATCTGGTTCATGAAGCTCACGAACGCCTCGTCGATGGCGTTCTGGTCGCCGTAGTGGTCCAGATGGTCGCGGTCCACATTGGTCACGACGTTGATGATCGGCAGCAGACACAGGAACGAGCCGTCGGACTCGTCGGCTTCGGCGATCAGGTATTCGCCCTGCCCCAGCCGCGCGTTGGCCCCGTAGGCGTTGATGCGCCCGCCGATGATGACCGTAGGGTCAAGGCTGGCGGCGTCGAAGATGGCGGCGGTCAGCGAGGTCGTGGAGGTCTTGCCGTGCGTGCCCGCGATGGCGATCCCGGTCCGCAGGCGCATCAGCTCCGCGAGCATTTCCGCGCGGGGGATCACCGGAATGCCCTTCTGGCGGGCGGCGACCACTTCGGGATTGTCCTCGGACACGGCGGTGGACTTCACCAGCACGTTGACGTCGCCCACGTTTTCGGCGGCGTGCCCGGTGTGGATGTCGGCTCCGAGCGAACGCAGGCGGCGGACCACGGCGCTGTCCGCCATGTCCGAGCCGTGCACCTCA
The DNA here is from genome assembly GCA_959604115.1 of uncultured Bilophila sp. Lineage (GTDB taxonomy): Bacteria > Desulfobacterota > Desulfovibrionia > Desulfovibrionales > Desulfovibrionaceae > Bilophila. Next base: position 1,290 of record CAUHBW010000023.1, read on the forward strand.
TAGCCGAGGTTGAGGAGCACTTCCGCGATGCCGCTCATGCCCGAGCCGCCGATGCCGATCATATGGATTTTCGTGAATTTGGTACGCATTGTCGTTTCCTTTTAGCGGTGTCCGCACAGCGAAAGCACGCCGTCCGCCACCTTGACGGCGGCGTCGGGGCGCGCACAGGTGCGGGCCATCTGGGACATGGCGCGCAGCGTGGCGGGATCAAGCAGCAGATTGATGAGCATCCCTCCGGCGTCCAGATGCGGAAGATCCTTTTCCGCCACCAGCATCGCCGCGCCCTGATCGACCATCACCCGCGCGTTGTAGGTCTGGTGGTCGTGGGTCGCATAGGGGAACGGAACGAGCACCGCGGGCTTTCCGGCCACCATGAGTTCCGCGACGGAGGTCGCTCCGGCCCGGCACAGCACGAGATCGGCCCACTGATAGGCTTCCGCCACGTTCTCGATGAACGGCGTCACCCCGGAGGCGTCGATGCCGTGCGCACGGTATCCGGCGAGCACCCGCTCCAGATCGAAGGAGCCGGTCTGATGCCGGATTTCGATCCCTGCTCTGGTCAGCCGCTCCAGACTGGCGAGCACCACGGAGTTGACGGCCTTCGCGCCCTGGCTCCCGCCCATGACCAGCAGACGGCGGGTTCCCGGATGCGCCTCGGCGTTCTTCCCGGCCTCCACGATGGCCTCACGCACCGGATTGCCCGTGAGCACGGTCTTGCGCCCGTCGAACGCGCCGGTCACGTCCGGCAGGGACAGGAACACCCGTTTCGCCAGCTTCGCCAGCATGCGGTTGGTCAGTCCGGGCATGGCGTTCTGCTCGTGCACGGCGATGGGAATCCCGGAGAGCTTCGCCGCCGTCAGCGACGGAAACGAGGCGTAGGCCCCGAAGCCGATCACCGCGTCGGGTCGGAAGGACTTCACGATGCCCCGGGCCATGAACACGGCCCGGAACAGCCCCCACAGCGCGCCGACGGAGCGCAGGCCGCGTCCGAGCACGCCGCGCACGGGCAGGCCCCGAAACTCCAGCCCGGCCTGTTTCGCCAGCTTCGCCTCGGAACCGTACTGCGATCCCACGAACAACAGTTCCGCGCCCTCGCGCCGCAACTGTTCCGCCACGGCCAACGCCGGAAAAATATGTCCACCGGTTCCGCCGGTGGTCAAAAGCACCCGAACGCCCATCTTGCCTGTCCTGTTCACCGCGCAGTGCGGGAAAAATTGAGCAGCAGACCTACGCACATCATGCTGGCGAGCAGGCTGCTGCCGCCGTAGCTGAGAAACGGCATGGCCACCCCCTTGGGCGGCGCCATTCCCATGACCACGGCCAGATTGAGCGTGGCGCCGATGGCCAGCACCAGCGTCACGCCGAAAGCCGAAAAACGATCGCGCAGCTCCGACTGCCCCATGATGATCTTGTAGCAGCGTGTGAACAGCATGGCGAACAGCACCATGATCAGCGTGATGCCGAAAAAGCCGAGCTCCTCGCCCACAACCGCCATGATGAAGTCGTTGTGCGCTTCGGGCAGATAAAACATCTTCTGCGTGCTGCCGCCCATGCCCACGCCGAAAAAGCCGCCGGAACCGAGCGCGTACAGCGACTGCACGAGCTGGTAGCCAGCGTTCTGGGCGTCCGCGAACGGATCGAGGAAGGCGACCAGACGCCGGGCGCGGTAGGGCTCGAAAATGATCAGAGCCAGCGCGCCGGCCAGCGCCACGCCGATGGCCATGAACAGATAGATGAATCGCGTCCCGCCCACGAGGCACATGAAAAACAGGATCATCGCAAGCACCACCGCGCCTCCGAAATCCGGCTGCGCCAGCAGCAGGAAGCAGAACAGCCCGGTCATGGCGAACGGCGGGATGATGCCCTTGCTGAACGTTTTGACCAGTTCCTGTTTGGTGCTCATGAAGTAGGCCAGATACAGGGCGAGCGCGATCTTGGCGAACTCCAGCGGCTGGATGGAGAAGAGCTTGACCGAAATCCAGCGCTGCGCGCCGTTGATGCGCGAACCGAGCGGGCTCAGGGTGGCGAACAGCAGCATCAGCACCGCCAGCAGGAAGGGGTACTGCAACTTGTACAGAAGCTGGCGCGGCATCGCCGCAAGCACCCACATGACCACCCCGCCGATCGCCGCGTAGATAAGCTGACGCTTGAAGAAGAAATACTTGTCGCCGTTCATGCGCTCCGCCACCACGCCGCTGGCGGAGAGCACCATAAGCAGACCGATGCACAGCAGCATGAGGAACAACGCAATCAGCCCCCAGTCGTAATGACCGGTGGGCGCATCCTCGGCCCGCCCCCTGAACAGGGACGGTTGAGGGGCACGGCGGCGGGCCATCGTCATGCAAGCACCTCCCGGACGACGCGCTTGAAGTCTTCGCCGCGCCGCAGGTAGTTGGGATACTGGTCATAGCTGGAACAGGCCGGTGCCAGCAGCACCACGTCGCCCTCATGGGCCAGCGCGGGGTGTCCGTCCTTGCCCGCCGCGCGGCGCAGAGCCTGCTCCAGAGTGCGGTCCCACGTCACGGGCACCGTATCCCGCCACGCGGGCTCGAAGCGTTCCCGGCTCGCGCCGAACAGGGCCACGCAGCGGGCGTGTTTTTTCAGCAATGGGCACAGCCCCGGCAGGTCTCCGCCCTTGAACTTGCCCCCGGCAAGCAGCACCACGGGCCGATCAAAGGACGCCAGAGCCACGCGCAGCGCTTCCACGGTCGTGCATTTGGAGTCGTTGACGTACAGAACGCCGTTGATCTCCGCGACCTTTTCCAGCCGGTGTTCCAGCGGAGCGAACGCGGCGACGGCCCGGGCGGCGGCCTCTTCGGTCACGCCGAACTCCCGGCAGGCCAGCCACGCGGCTTCGGCGTTGCTGCGGTTGTGCGGCCCCACGAGCTGCATTTCCGGGAAGCGATCCGAGGCCGTATAGTGGACGATCCGCGCCTTGAGGCCGTACCGCGCCGCGAGATCGTCCATGCCTTCCTGAAGGATGGCGAGATCGTCTCCGGTCTGGTTGGCGAACAGGCGCATCTTGGCGCTGATGTACTCGTCCATGTCCTTGTGGAAATCCAGATGGTTTTCGCTGATGTTCAGCAGGATGCCCACGCGGGGATGCAGCGTCGAGCAGGTCTGCAACTGGAAGCTGGACAGCTCCAGCACGATCACGTCGGCCTTTTCCCCGGACAACACGTATTCGGAAAGCGGCGTGCCGATGTTGCCGCCGGTGAATACCCGAAGCCCCTGCTCCCTGAGCATGGCGGAGCACAGGCTGGTGGTCGTGGTCTTGCCGCTGGTGCCGGTCACGCCGATCACGGGCTCGCCGGAAAGCTGACGCCACGCGAGTTCGGTTTCGGCCATAATCTCGGGGGCGTTCTCTTCGGGCAAAAATTTCCTGATCACCGCCGCCGCCACGCCGGGACTCGGCACGACCAGTCTGGCGTCCCGGAACTGGCTCGGCACGTGTTCGCCGCACACGATTTCGACGCCGACGGACGCCGCCCATTCCGCGAACTCCGCCGGAATGCGATCTGCCGAACGATCCAGCAGGCGCACGCGCGCGCCGATCTTGTGCAGCAGTCTGGCCGCCGCCACGCCGGAAACCCCGGCACCCACAACCACCGCGAGGTCGCCCGGCAACACTGCCGGGGCGGGCTTCGTAAACGTCTTTTCGTTCGCCGTTTCAGCTTTCATCATGACTCCAGTGCCTCCGGCGGCAAGGGGCTACAGCCCGTTGCCCCTGCTGGGGGCGCACATTACGCATACCGCCCTCAGTGTCTTCGCGGCGTTTCTTGGTCGAAACGGCGTCCGTGACTTCCTGAGGGGCGTCAGGTCTTTCGATACTGAAAAAAGCCTGACCTTACCGCCTGTTTGTCAAATATTCCCCAGTCTCCATTACGAAAGTCTTGGGAGAGGGAAGGATGGGGGTTGGGGGGAGGGGGAACCTTTCTGAAGAAAGGTTCCCCCTCCCCCCAATCTCGCCGTTCTTTTTACCGCAACTTCAACGCCGACAGGGCGATGAGACCGAGCATGACGGAAATGATCCAGAACCGGATGATGATCTTGGATTCCGGGATGCCCTTCATCTCGTAGTGGTGATGCAGCGGGGCCATGCGGAAAATGCGCTTCCCGCCCGACGCCTTGAAGTAGCTTACCTGCAGGATCACGGAGAGCGTCTCCGCCACGAACAGGCCGCCCACGATGAGCAGCAGCAGTTCCTGTTTGCAGAGCACCGCAAGAAAGGCCAATACGCCGCCGAGCCCGAGCGAGCCCACGTCGCCCATGAACATCTGGGCGGGATAGGCGTTGAACCAGAGAAATCCGAGCCCCGCCCCGGCAAGCGCGCTGCAAAAGACGGCGACCTCGCCCACGCCCGCGATGTATTCAAGCTGGAGGTACTGCGCGAAACGCACGTGCCCCGTGATGTAGATGTAGACCGAAAACACGAGGCCCGCGACCACCATCGGCCCGATGGCGAGGCCGTCCAGCCCGTCCGTCAGGTTCACCGCGTTGGACGTCCCGACCATGACCAGCATAGCGAAGGGGATGTACCAGTACCCGAGATCGGGATTCAGCGTCTTGAAGAACGGAAAGGCCAGCCGCGTGGAATAGGCCGGTTCCGAAACCAGCAGGAGCATGGCGGCCCCGGCGACCAGCATCTGCCCGGCAAATTTCGCGCGCGGGCTGAGTCCCTTGTTCTGGTGGTGGGACACCTTCATGAAGTCGTCGACGAACCCCACAGCCGAAAAGCCGATGAAGACCAGCATGGTCATCCAAAGGTAGGCGTTGGTCAGGTCCGCCCACAACAGCACGCTCATCGCCACGGCGAACACGATGAGCAGGCCGCCCATCGTCGGCGTTCCGGCCTTGCACTGGTGCGCCTTCACTTCCTTGAGAATCTGCTGGCGGCACTTGATCGCCTGCAGCCAGCGGATGAAGTACGGCCCCACGAGGATGCTCACCGCCAGCGCGGTCACGAGCGCCCACGCCGAACGGAACGTGATGTACTTGAAGATGTTGAGGACGGAATAGTCGGCGCTCAACGGATACAGCAGGTTATACAGCATGGGACTCTCCCGCCTGCGCCGCGTTGAAGGCGTTGACCAGCGTTTCCAACTTGTTCGAACGCGATCCCTTGAACAGGATCACCCCGCCCCCGACGCCGAGATCGCAGGCGGCGAGGCTCTTGAGCATGTCCTCCGCGGACGCCACCGGACAGAAGACGCCGTTGTAGCGTCCGGCCTTCAATCCGGCCTCGAAGTCGGCCCGATGCCCGCCCTTCCAGCAGACCAGACGCGGCTTGACCTCCGCGACGTGGCGGCCCAGCGCGCGGTGCTCATCCTCGGCGAGCGAACCGAGTTCGCCCATTTCCCCGAGCACGCACACCAGCGGACGGTCGGACCGGTCCCCCGCCATTTCGGCGGCGGCGTCCAGCATCCGGGAAAAGGACAACGGGTTGGCGTTGTAGCTGTCGTCGATCACCATCCAGCCGCCCACCTTGGAACAGGCGAAACGCTGCTTCGGGAGCACGGCCCCGACGAATCCGGCGGCGATCTCCTCGGCGGTCAGGCCCAGACGGTGCGCCACCGCCGCGACCGCAATGACGTTTTCCGCGCCGAACGCTCCACGGAACGGAGCCTCCACATCCACGGAAACCCCGTCCAGCCACAGCCGGAACAGCCCCTTGTCCTCACCGGCGGGCACCACATAGGCCGCGCGGTATTCCACCTGACGGCCCGTGGTGGAGAAAAAGACCAGCTCCTGACGCACGGCGCGGGCTTCGCGCACGAGATCGGGGTAGTCCGCGCTGACGACGGCGGTTCCGCCCGGCGCGAGATACGAGAGCAGTTTCGATTTGTAATGCGCGGTGCCCCGATCCCCGAGTCCGGCGGCATGCCCCGGACCGACGTTGAGGATCAGGCCGAAATCGGGTTCGAGAACGGAACCGAGTTCGTCCATGTCGTTGGGGTGGCTGATGCCCGCCTCCATGACCCAAAACGCCTCGTCGCCGTCCGCCGCCAGCATGGACAGGGGCAGCCCGATCTGGTTGTTCAGGTTCATGCGGGTCTTGGCGGTCTTCCCGCGACGGCCCAGCACCTGCGCGAGCAGTTCCTTGACCGTGGTCTTGCCCGAGGTGCCGGTGAGCCCGACGACGCGGGTATCCGACCCAAGGCGCTTGCGCCAGTCATGCGCCAGACGGCCCAGCGCAGCCACCGTGTCGTCCACGAGAATGACCGGAACCGGCGGCACGCCGTCGAAAGGGTTGCGCGAGGCGAGCAGCGCGGCGGCTCCGGCTTCGGCGGCCTTGCCCGCGAAGTCGTGCCCGTCGAACGTTTCGCCGGGAATGCACACGAACAGCGAACCCGGAGCCACGGCGCGGCTGTCCGTGCCCACGCCGACGAGGGGTTCGGAGGGCATGGACGCCCCCGTGACAAGGGAACCGCCGACGGCCCGGACGATGTCTTCAAGACTCAGGCGCATCCCAGAATCTCCCGCACGGTTTGCTGATCGCTGAACGGATGCTTGACCGCACCGATCTGTTGGGTGCTTTCGTGGCCTTTGCCCGCGATGAGCAGGGCGTCGCCGGGACGCACCAGCGACAGGCCCTTTTCGATGGCCCGGCGGCGATCCGGATCGGCGATGACCTCGGCGGCTCCGGCAAGGCCGGGCATCACGTCGGCCATGATCGCTTCGGGATCTTCGTGGCGCGGATTGTCCGAAGTCAGCACCGCCACGTCGGACAGCTTCGCCACGGCTTCGCCCATGAGCGGACGCTTGGCGCGGTCGCGGTTGCCGCCGCAGCCGAACACGGTGACGATGCGCTTGAAGCCCGCGCCGCGCAGGGCGGTCAGGACGTTGATCAGCGCGTCGGGCGTGTGCGCGTAGTCCACGAACACATCAAGGCCTTGCGGGTTGAGGATGCGTTCCAGACGCCCCGGCACGCCGCAGAAGGACTCGAAGCACCGGAACGCCTCGGGATCAAGCCCGAAGCCGAGGGCGACGGCCTGCACGGCGAGCAGGTTTTCGGCATTGTAGTTGCCCACCAGCGGCGAGGTGAATTCCCACTCGCGGCCCTCGAACCGGGCGTGCAGACGCAGCCCGGCGGTGGTGCTGGAAAGCACGGTCCCGTGCAGGTAGCGTTCGGGCGCGCCGGAACCGGTCAGGCCGAAGCCGACGGCCCCGGGAACCATGCCCGCGAGGCGCGCGCCCCACGGATTGTCCGTGCCGATGGCCGCCACACGGTCCGGGAACGGCCTGCCGTCCGCGTCGAGGAACAGCCTGGCCTTGGCCCTGAAATACGTTTCCATGTCGTGGTGGTAGTCGAGGTGGTCCTGCGTCAGATTGGAGAACACCGCTCCGCCGAAGTCCACGCCCGCCACGCGGTCCTGATCCAGCGCGTGGGAGGAAACCTCCATGAAGGCCATGTCCACTCCCGCGTTCCGCATGTCCGCGAGCATGGCGTGCACGTCGAGGCAGTCCGGGGTGGTCATGGGCGCGTCCTCGTGATGTCCGGGCCAACGATAGGACACCGTGCCGAGCACGCCGGTCTTCTTCCCGGCGGAGGCGAACAGGTGATCGAGCAGGTAGGTCGTGGTGGTCTTGCCGTTGGTGCCGGTCACGCCCACCACGGGGAACGGCAGAGAGGCCGTCCCGTACCGGGCGCGGGCCAACAGCCCCAGAGCCCGGCGGGGTTCGGCGCAGTCCACGACCTCGGCCTCGCCGCAGGCGCCCGCATGTTCGGGACGGCAGACCACGAACCCGGCTCCGCGCGCCACGGCGTCGGCGATGAACTGCCCGCCGTCGGCATTGCTGCCGGGCAGGGCCACAAAAACGCACCCCGGCGTGGCCTTGCGGGAATCGATGCACAGATCGATCCCCTGCTCGCCCACGCGGTTTTCCAATAATGAAAGCGAATACATGCCCATGTTATTCCTGCTCCGAAAGCCAGAGCACGCAGGTCGTGGGGGCCGAATCCTTCCCGGCCCAACGCACGCCCGGTTCCGGCGTTTGTCGTACTACCCTCGCCCCATTGCCCTTGATGACAGGGACGAGCCCCTGCCGGGCGAACATCTCCACAGCCCGGCGCACGGACTGCCCCACCACGTCGGGCACCGTCCCGGAATCCCGGACCGGCAACGCCGTCTTCTTGGTCGCCAGCTCGCTGCGGTATTCGCCGAGCACGGTCTTTTCCTTGCTGCCCTTCCGCTTTTCGCGGGCCTTGGCCCTTGCCTCGGCCTTTTCCTGCGCCTTGATCTGGGCGGGCGTGAGCGCGCCGGGATCGGGCAGCGAACCGTGGTACGCCATGACCCGCGAGGTCACGGCCTTGAATACCGGCGCGGCGATCACGCCGCCGTATTTCACTTTCGACGGCTCGTCAATAAAAATGACCACCAGATACTGCGGCTTCTCGGCGGGCACCAGCCCCACGAAGGAGGCCGTGCGCTCGCTGCCGTACTTGCCGCGCCGGGCCTTCTGCGCCGTGCCGGTCTTGCCCGCCACGGACACGCCGGGAATGGCGGCGCGCTTGCCCGTGCCGCCGTCCACGACCTCGCGCATCATGGACAGGACTTCCTTGGTGGTATTCTTGGAAAAAATGCGCTGGTCCCCGCCGCCCACGTCGTCGGTGGCGACAAGACGCAACGGCTTGTACACGCCCTGATTGGCGAGAGTCAGGTACCCCTGCGCCATCTGCGCCACGGTGACGGAAAGGCTCTGCCCGAACGACGAGGAAATCAGGTCGGCCTCGCTCCATTCGCGGGCCGGACGCAGGATGCCCCTGCTCTCCGCGAGCTGAAGGCCGGTCCGCTCCCCGAACCCGAGCCGCGACAGATAACGCTGGTATTTGACCGCGCCGAGTTCAAGCCCGATCTTGCCGCAGCCGATGTTGCTCGAATTGGCGAGAATCTGCGCCACCGTCTGGATGGTGTTCTTCGGGTGCGTGTCGTCGCGGATGGTGATGTACCGGGTTTTCCACAGCCCGTTTTCGCAGTTGAAGGTAGTCTCGCGGCTGACCACGCCTTCCTGCAGCGCCGAGGCGATCAAAAACGGCTTGAACGTGGACCCCGGCTCCAGCGCGTCCTGCGCCAGCCGGTTGCGGTACTCGCCGGGGCGGTACTGGTTGTAGGAATTCGGATTGAAGAAGGGATACTGCGCCCAGGCGAGGATGTCGCCCGAAGGCACGTCCACCACGAGCACCCCGCCCCATTTCGCGCCGTACTCGTCCACGGCCCTGGCGATTTCCTCTTCGGCGATGGACTGGACCTGCAAATCCAGCGTGAGCCGCACGTCGTCGGCGGGCTGGGCCTCGTAGTCGCTGTTGACGTAGAACTCACGGCCCGACGCGTCGCGCTGCACGGCCTGACGCACCGAAAGGCCGCCGAGCCGGTCGTCGAACGAACGCTCCACGCCCTCAAGCCCCTTGCCGTCCATGCCCACGAACCCGAGCAGCTGCCCCGCCACCTGCCGGTAGGGATAGATGCGTTCATACTCGCGGGACAGGTCCACGCCGGGCAGGTCTGCCTGCCGGATGGCCTCGGCGGTGGCGTCGTCCACGCGGCGGGCGATCCAGACGAAACTGCGCTTCTTCGCCAGCAGCGGGCGGATCTGGTCCACGGGACGCCCGATCAGTCCGGCGAGCGCGGCGGAGGTGGCGTCCACGTCGATCACGGCGTTCGGATTGGCGTAGACGGAGCGGCACTCCACGCTGCGGGCGAGGATATGCCCGTTGCGGTCGGTGATCATGCCCCGGGGCGTAGACACGGTTTCGGCGGACATGTGCTGCCGCCGCGCCCGTTCCGCAAGGAAAGGCCCTTCCCAGAGCTGGACGTACCCCGCCCGGACCCAGAGCGCGCCCCAGATGATGAAGAACAGCACCGCCACTGTGCGGAACCGGACGCCGTTCCAGTCGATGGAGGCGAACCACCCGCGAAGACCACCTTCCGAACGCCGTCGGTTGGTGGCCTGAGAGGAAGACTGTCGAGTCGTGCGCCTGCGCGCGCCCAGATATGCCATGAAATCCGATCCCTGCCCTCTCGGGAGAAACTAGTGTACGTCGGCTTCGGGCCCGGGATCGGGCATCCGCCGAATCTGTCCGGCCTTGGCTTCAGTCATCCCGAGCTGGGCGGCCTTGCGACGCAGCACGTGCGGAGCCAGCAGCCGGTCGCGTTCCACTTCAAGCTTGGTCTTGAGAACGGCGCGCTGCTCCACTTCGCTCCGCAGCTGGCGGATGGTGTACGCCTTGTCCGTGCGCTCGATGCTGAGCCACACCAGAGCCAGCCCCATGAGCAGACTCAGGAGCAGCGAAATGATGAAGGCCAGCAGCCAGCCGTTCGACGACATCTGGCTCATGCCCGCTCCCGCCCCTCACGTCCGTGCCGGGCCATCCGGGCGGCGCGCTTGGCTTCGTAGCGCAGACGCGCGGCCTCTTCGCCGGAAGCCTCCTCGGCCTGCGGCGCATGGGGGTCCAGCTTTTCCGCCACGCGCAGCTTGGCGCTGCCCGCGCGCGGATTGAGCATAATCTCCCGTTCCGAAGGGCAGATGGGCTTCGGCGTGACCAGCAGCGCCTCGGGCACATGATGGCACACGCACACGGGGATGTGCTTGGGGCAGATGCAGCCCTGCGTCCATGCCTTCATCTTGTGCTTGACCACGCGGTCCTCCAGCGAGTGGAAGGAAATCACCGCCACGCGCCCGCCCGGCTTCAAACGCCCGAGAATGGCGTCGAGGAAACGTTCCAGTTCGCCGATCTCGTCGTTGACCGCCATCCGCAGCGCCTGAAAGGTGCGCGTCGCCGGGTGGTTCCGGGCCTTGGCCCGCCACGCCGCCGGATAGGCGCGCTCCACGAGAGCCGCCAGTTCGCCGGTCGTCTCGATGGGCTTGCGTATCCGCGCCTCCACGATGGCCTTGGCGATGCGCCCGGCCTGCGGGTCTTCGCCGTAGCGTTCGATGATGTCCTTGAGCTCCTCCTGCTTGGCGCGGTTGACGAGGCGGCTCACCGGCGTGTCGCCGGAATCCCGGTCCATGCGCATGTCGAGGGGACCGTCGGAACTGAAGCTGAACCCGCGCTCCGCCGAATCGATCTGGAGCGAGGACACGCCGATGTCGATGAGCGCGCCGTCAACGGCGTCCCAGCCGAGTTCGTCGAGCGCAGCCTCGAATTCGCTGTAGCGGGTGTGCGCGAGGCGGACGTGCTCCCCGAACGGGGCCAGACGGACGCGCGCCAGCTCGAGCGCCTGCGTGTCCCGGTCGAGCCCGCACAGGAACCCCTGCCCGCCGGTGCGTTCCATAATGGCAAAGGAGTGCCCGCCCATGCCCACCGTGCCGTCGAGATAGCGTCCGCCCGCCTTGGGGGCCAGCGCATCGACCGCTTCATTCAGGAGCACGGAAATGTGCACGGTTTCTGGAGAAGGCGTGGAAGTATCGGAATTCATCGGTTCGTGTCGTCCTACTTGAAAGGCATATGCGACCCTGCGGCCGGCGTGATCCGGCTGCACGTCGCAACAGCGTGTGTCCGGGGAAATTCAAAAAGAAAAGTCGATGCCGCTTTCAGCCAGTTCATCGGCCACATCGTCGAAGTCCTGCGCAAGCAGGGCCTTGAACCGGGCCTGATCCCATATTTCGAACTTGTCGCCCTGCCCGACCACGATCGCGTCGTGTTCGAGCCCGGCGTATTCCATGTGGGCGCGGGAAAGCCGCAGACGGCCCTGCGCGTCGAGGCACTGATCCTCCGCGCCGCCGAGCACCAGACGCCGAAAGTCCCGAATCTTTCTCGAACTGTTCCGCAGGCGCGCAAAACGCTCCTCAAGTTCGCTCCAGAGCGGTCCGGGATACCCGACGAGACAGCCGTCGTACGTGGTCAGCACAAACGAGCCTTGCGCCGAAGCGGCCAGCGCGTCCCGAAATTCCGGCGGAAGCACCAGACGGCCCTTGGCATCAAGGCTCCTGTAGGATTGTCCGCGAAACAGCATACCCGGTTCTCCAAGGCCCCGTTTTTCGGGACGCTCCACTTTTTCCCACTTTCCCCCACTTTGTCGTCCATTCCACCCACCTTGTCAAGAGGGTGGCAAATACATAAAAGCATATGGATTCATTTATTATACAAAATATTTTACCCTCCCGGAAAACGGTTCCGGGCCTTCGCCGGGGGACAACGTTCCCACCGGACGCGCAAGAACGGGCGACGCCGCCCAGCGCCTTTTTCGCCGGAAACGCCCTCCGCCCTCCCGTCCCGGCCCCGTTCCCGGGGCTTCTCTCACGTCCGGCATCTTTCCCTTCGCCGGAAAAGAGGCTAGTTTCAGCCCGCACCGGCGGGACGCGGACCGCGCCGGAGGACGCCGCAAGGCCAGACACCGTTACCGCAAAGGCATGCCATGCGTTTCCATACTTTCGACGACGTACAGGATCACCTCGACGCCCTCGGGCTTTTCCACATGGATTTCGGACTTGACCGCATGCGCGACGCCCTGTCCGCGCTCGGCCTGCTCACGCCTCCCTTCGTGACCGCGCAGGTGGTAGGGACCAACGGCAAGGGTTCCACGTCCACCTTTCTGGCCTGCATCGCCCGCGCGCACGGGCTCAAGGTGGGGCTCTACACCTCGCCCCACTTCGTGACCCCGCGCGAACGCATCCGCATCAACGGCGAAATGCTGCCCGAGTCGGCGTGGCCCGGTCTCGCCAACCGCGTCATGGAGGCCGCGCCGGAGCTTACCTACTTTGAATTTCTGACGGCGCTCGGCCTGCTCGCCTTCGCCGAGGCGGGCGTGGACTTCGTGGTCATGGAGGCCGGGCTCGGCGGGCACTACGACGCCACCACCGCCATGCCGGTGCAGGCCGTATGCTTTACGCCCATCGGTATGGACCACGAGAAAATCCTCGGCCCCACCCTTGCGGACAGCGCCGCCGACAAGTCGCAGGCCATGCGCCCCGGCGGCCCGGCCTTTACCGCGCCGCAGGAGCCGGAAGCCCTCGCCCGGCTCCGGCGCACCGCCGGAGAAAAGGGCGCGCCGCTCCACGAAACGGCCTCCCTGCCCCTCCCGGAATGCCCCCTCGGCCTCTCCGGTCCGCATCAGCGCGTCAACGCCCGGCTGGCCCTCGCCGTCTGGCACCGGCTGGCGGAAAGCCGCAACTGGCCCGACATGCCGGAAACCGTCGCCAAGGGCCTCGCCGCCGCGCATTTTCCCGGACGGTTCCAGCATCTTCCGGCCCACGGCTCCATGCCGCCCCTGATCCTCGACGGCGCGCACAACCCGCACGGCCTGCGCGCGCTGGAAGCCGCCGTGCTCGACTCCGGCATCAGACCCGCCGCCGTCATTTTCTCCTGCCTCGCGGACAAGGACGTCTCGGACATGCTGCCCTTCGTGCGCCGCATCGCCGGGGACGCCCCGCTCTTCGTCCCGACCATTCAGGACAACGAACGGGCGATGGGCGGCGAAGAGCTTGCCGCCCTGCTCGCCGAAGGACGCGGCGACGCCGTGACCAAACCTGCGCAGCGTCTCAGCCTCGCCCTCAGGGAAGCCGCCGCCCTCTCGCCCGCCGGGGACGCCGGACGCCGCCCCGTCCTGCTGTGCGGCTCGTTGTATTTGCTCGGAGAGTTCTTTATCCTCCACCCCCAAGCGCTGGAACAGGAACTGATTTAAAAAAATCAGATTTTCCCCCTGTCCAAACAGACAGGACTCACCGCCGCCTTCCCTTCATGCCCGAGGAAAGCCGCAAAGAGGGATTCGATAACGTCAAAAGTCTGGGGAGAGAGGGATTGGGGTCCGGGGAAGGGGAGAAGCCTCGCAGGGGTATTCCCCCTCTTCTCCAGAAAGGCCCTTCCCCCCTGTCCTTCTCCCCAAAAGAGAACCAGCCTATGCCCAATCTTTTTCGAGCCCTGCCCTCGGTGGACGCCTGCCTGAGCGCGCTGGAGCACGCCGCCCCGGCGCTGCTCGCGGCCGTACCGCGCCCTCTGCTCCGGGAACTCGCCAACCGCTTTCTGGACGCCCGCCGCGACGACATCCGGCAGGAGCGCCTGACCGATCCCGAACAGCTTGAGATGGACGCCCTGTTGCCGCAGCTCGCCGCCTTCGCGGAACGGGAAGGCGCCCCCCGCTTCCGGCGCGTGCTCAACGCGACCGGCGTGGTCATCCATACGAATATGGGCCGGTCCGTCCTCGCGGACGAAGCCGTGGACGCCGTCCTCAAGGCCTGCCGGGGCTACTCCAACCTCGAACTGAACCTCGCCACCGGCGAACGCGGAAGCCGCTACAGCCATGTGGAGGAGCTGCTCTGCAAGCTCACCGGCGCGGAGGCCGCCCTCGTAGTCAACAACAACGCCGCCGCCGTGCTCATCAGCATGGACGCCCTCTGCTCCGGCGGCGAAGTCGTCGTCGCCCGGGGTCAGCTCGTCGAGATCGGCGGCAGCTTCCGCATCCCCGACGTCATGGAACGCAGCGGGGCCACCCTGCGCGAAGTGGGCTGCACCAACCGCGTCCATCCGCAGGACTACGAAAACGCCATCAACGAACGCACGGTCGCCCTCATGCGCGTGCACACCTCCAACTACCGCATCGTCGGCTTCCATACGGACGTCCCGGTCGAGGAGCTTGCGGAGATCGCGCACCGGCACGGCCTCCCGCTCATTGAGGATTTGGGGAGCGGGAGCTTCCTCGACTTCTCCGGCAGCGGCCTGCCCGGCGAACCGACCGTGCGCTCGGTGGTTGCCGCGGGCGCGGACGTGGTTACCTTTTCGGGAGACAAGGTGCTCGGCGGCCCGCAGGCCGGGATCATCGTGGGCACGAAGGCCGTCATCGAAACGATCAAGCGCAACCCGCTGAACCGAGCCCTGCGCATCGACAAGATGACCCTTGCGGCGCTTGAGGCGACCCTCCGGCTGTATCTCGACGAACGGCTCGCCCGGAAGCGCATCCCGACCGTCGCCATGATCACCGCGACGCCGGACGAGCTGAAACGCCGGGCCTCGCGGTTGGCCTCCCGGCTCCGCAAGACCTGCGGCGACCGCGCCGCCATTCGGCTCGTGCCGGGCGAATCGCGGGTCGGGGGCGGCTCCTTCCCGGAAAACGCCCTGCCCACGACGCTGGTGCGCGTGGAACCCGCCGCGTGCCCGCCGGAACGGCTGAAGCAACGCCTGCTCGACGCCACGCCCCCCCTCGTCGGGCGGCTTGAGGACCATGCCTTTCTGCTCGACCCGCGCACCCTCGCCGACGCCGAGCTGCCGGACGTCGCCCGAGTCGTCGCTTCGGCGCTGTACCAAACCATTTGAGAAAAAGGATACGATACATGAGCAACGAACTGGATTTCGCCACCAAGAACGGGTGGACGCACTACGCCGACGAACGGAGCCGCAGGGAGATGGACGCGCTGGCGGCCGACTACATCGACTTTCTGAACGCGAAGACCGAACGCGAAACCGTCTCCCGCGTCGTCGAGAAACTGCGGCAGGCCGGGTACTCCGAAGATTTCACCAAGGATCTCGTGTTCCGCACATGGCGCGGCAAGGCCGTATTCGTGGCCCGCAAGGGCAAGAAGCCGTTGTCCGAAGGCGCGCGCCTCATCAGCGCGCACACCGACGCCCCGCGCCTCGACTTCAAGCAGCGTCCGTTGCAGGAGCAGGTCGGGGTCGGTCAGGCCAAGACACACTATTACGGCGGCATCCGCAAGTACCAGTGGCTGGCGCGCCCGCTTGCGCTGCACGGGGTGATCGTCAAGGAAGACGGCACCTCCATCAAGGTCGTGCTCGGCGAGGACGCCGGTGATCCGGTATTCACCATCGCGGACCTCCTGCCGCATCTGGCCCAGAAGGAAGTGACCAAAACCGTCGCGGACGCCTTCGACGCGGAGAAGCTCAACGTCATTCTCGGGCACAGCCCGCTGGCCGGAACCGACGAAGCCGAAAAGGACAAGGAAGCGAAAGACCCCGTCCGTGCGAACATCCTCGCCCTGCTCCACCAGAAATACGGCATCCGCGAAGAGGATCTGATGTCCGCCGAGCTGCAGGCCGTGCCAGCCGGTCCGGCGCGGTACGTGGGCCTCGACGCCGCGCTCATCGGCGGCTACGGGCAGGACGACCGGGTGTGCGTGTTCACCGCGCTGTCCGCCCTGCTCGACGCACAGGCTCCCGAGCACGCCAACTGCCTGATCTTCTGGGACAAGGAAGAAATCGGCTCCGAGGGTTCCACCGGCGCGCAAGGCCGTTTCCTCGAATATTGCATGGAAGACCTCGTGGAAGCGTGGGAACCGGGCGCCAAGGTGCGGGACGTGTTTCAGAACACCACCGCCGTTTCCGGCGACGTGCACGCCGCCACCGATCCCGACTGGCAGGAGCTGCACGAAAAGCTCAACGCCTCGCTCATCGGGCACGGCCCCACGTTCTGCAAGTTCACCGGCTCGCGCGGCAAGTACGGGGCCAACGATGCGCATCCCGAGTATATCGGATGGCTGCGCAACGTGCTGAACAAGAAGAACATCCCGTGGCAGATGGCCGAACTCGGCAAGGTCGATCACGGCGGGGGCGGCACCGTCGCCCTCTATCTCGCGGCCTACGGCATGGACACCATCGATCTCGGACCCGCCGTCCTCTCCATGCACAGCCCCTTCGAACTTCTCTCCAAGGTCGATCTCTACTCCACCAAGCTCGCCTATCAGGCCATTCTGGAAGCGTAGGAGCCGAA
>CAUHBW010000024.1 GCA_959604115.1 uncultured Bilophila sp.
TCAACGTTTCCAAAGGGGCCGAACTGCGGAGCTCCGGCCCGCAGGGACAGCCCCCGGCGGAGCTTGTGCGCGCCTTTGAGGACGCTCTGAACGCCCCGGCGGATCGGAACGGCTCTGGGACGGCGGCGACTTCCGCCGAACCGGAGACTGTTTCGTCCGGTCAGGCGACGGAGTTCCCCGAAGAAGCCGTGAACCGTCCGCAGGAGGTGTCCGTTCAGGAATGGCGCGCCGACGGCGTGGAGCGCGTCGGGTTTCGGCGGGTTGAGGGACCGGAAGCGGCGCAATCCGCGGAGATGAACCCGGATGACTCCATGCGGGAACTGGCCCGGCTGATCGAGCGGGTGGGCGGCGGAAATGCGTCCGCTGCCGAGCTGTACCGCCTGCAATATCTTGTCGGCATACTCAGGGTGCAGGCGACCGGCGGTTCCCAGCTTTCGCAGCAGCTCAATCAGGGATTTGAATCGTTGTTGAAGCAACAGGGGTAGGCCCGTGACGGAAAGGGATGGACATATGACGGATCGACATGCCGGAAAGGGGCGCTGGCTCCCGCTTCTGGTATCGCTGCTGCTTTGCGTCACGCTCCTCGGCTGTCAGGTCGAGGTGTATCGCGGGCTGAGCGAGGCGCAGGTCAACACGATGTTGGCGACGCTCCTCAAACGGGGCATTCAGGCCGAAAAGATTGCCGCCGGAAAGAATGGGTTCACGCTGGTCGTCGACGAGAAACAGCTTGTCCAGTCCCTTGAAATTCTGAAGGAAAACAATCTTCCGCGCGCGGATTACGAAAACCTCGGCAAAGTTTTTTCCGGGCAGGGGATGATTTCCTCCGCCTCAGAGGAACAGGCTCGCATGGCCTACGCCATCTCGCAGGAGCTGTCCGACACGTTTTCGCGCATCGACGGCGTACTGACGGCCCGCGTCCATGTCGTCCTCGGCGGCACGGACCCGGCCACCGATACGCGCATTCTGCCTTCGGCCGCCGTTTTTCTGCGGCATACCCCGGATTCGCCGGTGGTCAATCTGGTTTCCAAGATCCGCGAACTCGCGTCCAAGGCCGTTCCGGATCTGGAGTACGAGCGGGTTTCCGTCATGCTGGTTCCGGTCCGGGAACAGGTGGCCGTGCCCATGCAGCCCGCGCCCACGTTCCTCGGCCTGCCGTTCCTGCCGGAAAACGGGCCGCCGTACGCGCTGATCGGTGCCGGTATCGTCCTGCTGGCGGTTGCCGTCGGGCTTGTGCTGCTCGGTCTTTCCCTGCGGGACATGTGGTTGCGGAAACGGAAGCTGGCGTCGGAATATCCTGAAGATCAGCCGTCATAACCTTGCAGCCACGACCGGACGGGTATGCACACGCAGTTTTTTTCGGACGTGATGGTCCGTAAGCCCGCGCTTTTCAGAGCCATGCTCGCCTTCAACGGCGTGCTGGACGCCCCCGCCGCGCCGGAGTGTCCGGCGGAATGGTCCGTGCCCGGCCTTGACGCCGAGGCGCTGTGCGCGGAACTGGCGCATCGTCCTCCCTCTCCGTTGGCGTGGCGGCTTTCCGGACCGGACGACGAAGGATTCTGGGATTTTGCGGAGGAGTCGCGGCGGCTGGCCTTTCTGGATGCGGATACGCTGGCGCGTCTCGGCATGGTGTTCGGCGTCTGTATTCATGCCGTGGAGATGGCCCGCATCATCACGCGGGAACAGGTGCTGGCGTTGCGCGAGGGCTTGGGCGAACCGTTATACCGTTACGGCATCCAGCGGGGGCGGTATCAGCTCGGCAGCGTGCGGCAACTGTTTCTGACCCGCGACGTGCGGGAGCCGCTGTTGGAACGGGTGCGGCGGCATGGCCTGCTCGCCCTTGCGTTGTGCCGGGCGGAGTGGCCTCCCTTCCTTATGTCGCGGACGGCCGACGTTTTTCCCGAACCGGCGGAAGAGGCGCCGTCTCCGGTCGTGCGCCGCGCCGTATGGGGCGGCCTGAAAAAAGTGCTGCTCAAGGAGGTTGCGCCGCAATGGGCACCCTGTTTCGATTGACCGGGGATTCGGTGTGCCCGTCCGCGGGGACGCGCGTACTCAAGGCGGAGGATGCCGCCGCGTTGCTGGAAGCCAACGCGCTTCTCGACGCCGCCCGCGAACGGGTGGCCGACATGGAGCGCAAGGCGCGGGAAGCCTACGAGCGACGGCGCGAGGAAGGGTATCGCGACGGGCAGGAAGAAGGCCGGCTTGAGCATGCCGAAAAGGTGCTGGAGACGGTTCTGTCGTCGGTCGAGTACATCGAAGGGATTGAGGCCACATTGGTGAACGTGGTCACGGCGGCGGTCCGCAAGGTCATCGGCGAGATCGACGAGAACGAGCGGATTGTCCGCATCGTCCGCAATGCGCTGGTTACGGTCCGCAACCAGCAGCGCGTCACCATCCGGGTGGCTCCCGCCGACGAAAAGGCGGTGAGCGCCGCGTTGGCGTCCATGCTGGCCTCGGTTCCGGGGAGCGCCAGTTTTCTGGACGTTGTGCCGGATGCCCGTCTGGAGCGGGGCGCATGTCTGCTGGAAAGCGAACTCGGCGTGGTGGACGCCAGTCTGGAGACGCAGCTCAAGGCGCTGGAAAACGCGTTCCGGTCCAAGATAGCCTCTTGAGGCGATTTCTCATTTTCTTGGTGCGGGAGTGCGCGGATGCTCCGCAGAATCAGGTTCGCAGGGCGGATTGTGGACACGGAACGTTCTGTCAGTTTTTTGCCGCAGCTTACCCTCTGTCGCCGTGACGGCTTCGACAGGGTTTCATGAACGGAATGAAGTCGGGATGTCCTATGGCCTTTGAGTATATCGGTTCGCTTCTTGAGGAAGCCGTGCAGACGACCGCCTCGGTGGAGGTGCGGGGCCGCGTGGAGCAGGTCGTGGGAACCATCATCCGGGCCGTGGTGCCGGGGGTGAAGGTCGGTGAATTGTGCATCCTGCGGAATCCTTGGGAAAACTGGACGCTCCGGGCCGAGGTCGTGGGGTTCGTGAAGCAGGTGGCCCTCCTGACGCCGCTCGGCGACCTGCAAGGCATTTCTCCGGCCACGGAGGTCATCCCCACGGGTGAAATCCATTCCGTGCCGGTGGGGGAAGACCTGCTCGGTCGCGTGCTGAACGGGCTTGGCGACCCCATCGACGGCGGGCCGCCGCTCAAGCCCCGGACGCACTATCCCGTGTATGCCGAACCGCCGAATCCTATGATGCGCAAGATCATCGACCGGCCCATTTCGCTCGGCCTCCGGGTGCTTGACGGTGTGCTCACCTGCGGGGAAGGCCAACGTATGGGCATTTTCGCGGCTGCTGGCGGCGGTAAAAGTACGCTGCTCTCCAGCATCATCAAGGGCTGCTCGGCGGACGTGTGCGTGCTGGCGCTCATCGGCGAACGCGGGCGTGAAGTTCGGGAATTCATCGAGAACGATCTTGGCCCCGAAGGCCGCAAGAAGGCCGTGCTCGTCGTCTCCACCTCCGACCGGTCCTCGATGGAACGCCTCAAGGCCGCATACACGGCTACGGCGGTGGCGGAATATTTCCGGGATCAGCAGCGCAGCGTTCTGCTCATGATGGACTCCGTGACCCGGTTCGGGCGCGCGCAGCGCGAAATCGGGCTGGCGGCGGGCGAACCTCCGACCCGGCGCGGTTTTCCGCCTTCCGTCTTTTCGACCCTGCCCAGACTGATGGAACGGGCGGGCAACTCGGACAAGGGCTCCATCACGGCGCTGTATACCGTGCTGGTGGAAGGCGACGACATGACCGAACCCATCGCCGATGAAACCCGCTCCATTCTCGACGGGCACATCATCCTGTCCCGCAAGCTCGCGGCGGCGAACCACTATCCCGCCATCGACGTGCAGGCCAGCGTCAGCCGCGTCATGAACGCCATCGTGTCCAAGGAACACAAGCAGGCCGCGCAGAAGCTTCGCAAGATTCTGGCGAAGTTCGCGGAAGTGGAACTGCTCGTGCAGATCGGGGAATACAAGAAGGGTTCGGATAAGGAAGCCGACGACGCGCTGGCCCGCATCAACGCCGTGAATACGTTCCTCAAACAGGGGCTGGACGAGAAAAGCACCTTTGAGGAAACGCTGCAGGCTTTGCATAAGGTTGTGGCCTGAGCGTGGAAGCGTATCCGCTGGCTCCGCTGCTCAAGGTGCGCGAATATCGGGAGAATGCCGCCAAGAACGCTCTGCGCGCCGCCGAGCGTGCCGTGATCGAGGCCCGCGAAGACGTCGAACGTTGCCGCGAGGAGCTGGAGCGGTACAAGGTCTGGCGGCTGGAAGAGGCGGATCGTCGTTACGGGACAATCATGGGGAAGGCCCTGAGCCTCAAGGAACTGGACGCGTTCAAGGCCGGGTTCGGCGCATTGGCGGACGGAGAGCTTCGGCGCGAAGAGGCGATCGCCGCCGCGCTTGCGGAGGTGAAGAAACGGGAGGCCGCCGTGCTCAAGGCGCGGGAAGCCGCCCGGCTGGCGCAGCATGAAACCTCCAAGATCCTCACGCATCGGGACATCTGGCTGGAGCAGGCCAGACGAGAAGCCGAGCGGCGGGAAGATCTGGAAATGGAGGAATTCAAGACGGTGCCGCCGCAAGACACGGAGAGCGAGGAGTAACCCGGAGGCTGAGGGAACGCGAGGGAGGTTTGCATGTCCGATTTTATGAAAGTGGATACATCCCGATTGGACCAGGCCGCCGAAGGCCGTACAGGGGAGGCCGGTACGGAGCCTCCGGCCGGTGCGGATGTGGACGCCTTTCAGCGGGCTATGCGGCAGGGCGGGATGCCTGACGAAATGTCCGGTGAAATACCGGACGGAGTGGAAGAGCGCGAGTCCCGGCCCCCCGACAAGGACACTTCTCAGGATGGGGAGCGGGCGGAACCGGACGACGATTTCCCGCAGACCGTTTCACAGATGACGAATCCGCTGGAAAGCCTGTTCGCCGGACGCATGGGACAGGCTCCGGCCTCGGAACAGGCCCCCGCCGATGGCCCGGATATGGGCGCATTGGCCGAAAAACTTGTGGAGCGGATTCTGGTTTCCGAACCGGTCGAGGGCAAGAGCGAACTCCGGCTCACGCTCGGCAAGGACGTGTTGCCGGGAACGGAAATCCGCTTGCTGCGCGGGGCCGACGGCTTGTTGTCGGTACGTCTGGAAACCGATAATGCGGCCTCGTTCCAGACGCTGGTGGGGGCGCAGGAAACGCTGAAGGCGCAGCTCGAACGCATCGAAAAAAGCGGTGTCCGCGTCGAAGTCGTGTCCGAGCGGAACGGTGCCGATGCCGAGGACGGCGATGCGCGGCGGCAGTCGAGGGGACGCTATATCGACCCGGACGAGCGTGCCTGACGCCTTTCCGTGGCCCGCATCGCCCGTGGAGGAAGAGGCCGTTCCGTCCGGAGCTTTCGCTTTGGAGAAATCCGCCGGAGCGGCGTTTCCCTGCAGGAACGGATGGACGCCGGAACGTTCACCGACGATTGGTTTCGCCTCCGGCCCTTGAGGAATCGGCAGGCCGTTTGGGGACGGGGGCGTCGGAACAGCGGTGCGAATTTCAGGTGATGAGAGGGGCTTCCTTCGTTTCCACGGTTGTTCAGCAGGCCGGTCGCAGCCGGTTTTTGTCAGCCCGCTCCGCACAGGGGGCGGGCGGGGGAATGTATGGAGATACGACCTTTCCGGGCTCCGGCGCTTTCGCCGTTGGAGGCGCACGTGTTCAACGTGCTGTGTACGCGGGCGCAGCCGTGGGCCGTGCCGTTGGCGGACAGGGTATGCGCGCTGGAGGCCGCGGCTTTTGCTGTGCCGTTCCGGCCTGTCTGCGCGTTTGACGTGCCGTGGGGCGAGCGGACGTGGCGAGTGGAGCTGGGAAGTCTGCGTTTTCTCGCCCTGCACCCCGCGCTGGCGGAGGTGCCGCCGGAAGCCGCCTTGCCCCAAAACCTTCAGCTTGCCGTTCTGGAGCTGCTTGCGGCCCCGCTTCTGGATCGCGTGCAGGCGTTTATGGAGACGCCGTTGGCGATCCGCGACGCCCGGATGACGGATGCGGAAGAACCGGCCTTTTGCACGGTTCCCCTGACCTTGCGGGTTCCGGAGGCGTCGGCTCCCGCCGGCTTCGTCCCCGTGCCCATCCGCCTGTGCCTTCCGGATCGGGAAAGTGCGCTCGGATTGGTGGAACGTCTGGACAGGCTCCCGCGCCGTCGAACGGAAGGGTTTGCCGCCGCCGTGCCCATCCCGGTCAGTCTTGAGGCCGGACGGATGCGTCTTGCCCTGAACGAACTGGCGGGCCTCGAACCGGACGATGTCCTGTTGCCGGAAACCTACCCGGCGCGGGAAGGACTGCTGACCCTCCGCCTGTGCGCCGCGTCGCATGCCCGCACGTTCGCCTGTACCGTGGAAGGGGCGGTCGCAACCATAACTTCTGTAGATTCCGTTCTGGAGGAACCCATGCCCGAAGCAACGCAGCCTGCGGACGCCGTACCGTCCGAACGTGCCGATACCGGTGAACTGGAACTCACGCTGACCTTTGAACTGGAGCGCCGCCTTATGACGGTGCGGGATGTGGAAACGCTTGCTCCGGGGTATACGTTCGCGTTCGGCGGCGACGCCCTTGCGCCGGTCACGCTGCGCGCCAACGGCAAGGCCATCGGCACGGGGCGGCTCGTGGATCTCGACGGCACCCTCGGCGTGCAGGTCGTCAGCCTCGGCAAGGGCGGAGAACAGGCATGACGGGCGTCAATCCGTTGTATTTCATCGCGGGCATGGCGTTCCTCGGCCTTGCCCCGTTTTTTCTGATGATGGTTACGTCCTACGTGAAGATCGTGGTGGTCACGTCGCTTGTCCGCAACGCCCTCGGCGTGCAGCAGGTGCCGCCCGCTATGGTCATGAACGGGCTTGCCATCATCCTGAGCCTGTTCATCATGGCTCCGATGATGACGAGCACGATGAAGATCGTCGAAAAGATCACGATCGGTCCCGATCCTTCGCCCGTTGAAGTCCTCGGCGTCATCGACAAGGCTTCGCCGCCGCTTCGGAAATTTCTTTCGGACAACACCGACGACGCCGTGCTCCGGGCGTTCATGGGCACGGCCAAGCGCATCTGGCCCAAGGAACAGCACGACAGGATCACCAAGGACAACCTGCTGATCCTCGTACCCGCGTTCACCATTTCGGAACTGACCAAGGCGTTTCAGGTGGGCTTTCTGCTTTATCTGCCGTTTATCGCCATCGACCTGATCATTTCCAACATCCTGTTGGCGATGGGCATGATGATGGTATCGCCCATGACCATCTCGCTCCCCTTCAAACTCCTGCTTTTCGTGACTCTTGACGGGTGGCTCAAGATCAGTCAAGGATTGCTCTTGAGCTACAAATAGCAAAGGAAAGGTTATGCAAGCTGTCATATCGGAACAGGGGTGCGTCAGCATCCTTGCGCTTACTGGAAGAATGGATGCGACCACGGCGAGCATCTTCGACGAAGCCTGCCGTTCCCTTCTGGACGGCGGCGTCAAAAAGATCGTGGTGGATCTCGCCGGGATAGAATACATCAGTTCCGCAGGGCTGCGCGTCATCCTGACGATGGTGAAAGCCAGCAAGGGCGCCGTGGCGACGCTGGCGTTCTGTTCCATGCAGTCGATGGTCGCGGAAGTCTTCAAGATTTCCGGGTTCAGCTCCATGCTCCCCATTTACGCCACGCGCGACGAGGCCGTCAGCGCCCTGTCTTGAGGAGGCGATCATGGCGACGCTCAGCGTTCCCGCCAGTCTTGAGCAACTGGTGCATGTCAATGCGTTCATTCACGAGCATATCCCCCCGCAATACGCCCCGCTGACCCCGCAGGTGGAGCTTGCCGCCGAGGAGTTGCTGGTCAACGTGTTCAGCTACGCCTACCCGGACATGCCGGGCGAGGCGCAGGTGGACTGCCGGGAGGTGCGGCTCGACAACGTGCCGTACTTTTGCTTTTCGGTGCGGGACTGGGGGGCGCGGTTCGATCCCTTCCTTGAAGCGCCGGAGCCGGATATCTCCCTCGGTGCGGAGGAGCGTCCCGTGGGCGGGCTCGGCATCCATCTGATCAAGTCCATCGTCGCCCATTACGCGTACAGCTATTACGACAAGTCGAACTGCATCGAACTGTATTTCGCGTTGCCGACGTGAGCCGTTGTTTCCGTTTTTCCAGTTTTTTCCTGATGGCGCTCATGCTGTCCGGGACCGCATCGGCGGGCGTCATCCTGCAAGAGGAGATGTCCACGGGCGAGCGCCCGGCACAGCGTCTGCAACGCGCTCGCCCCGGACAGGCGGGGCCTTCCGTCCCTTCCGCGCCGCTTCCTTCCGAAAACCTGCTTGATCGCATGGATGTCTATGCGTTGTCGCCGCATGCGGCGTCGCTGGCTCTGCCGCGCATGGTGTCCCCGCAGCTTGTCCTGCGCGCGCATGCGGGCAAGGGCGAACTCCCTCCGCCCTCCGTCTGGAAAGAGCTGGTCGCCAGGGCCAGCAGCCGCTACGGACTCGATCCCCGGCTCATCGCAGCGGTCATCAAGGTGGAGTCCAACTTCGAGAACATAGCCGAATCGGGCAAGGGCGCGCAGGGGCTCATGCAGCTCATGCCCCAGACCCAGCAGTACCTCGGCGTCGTCGATCCCTTTGATCCCGAAGCCAACGTGGACGCCGGGAGCCGTTATTTGCGCCAGCAGATCGACCGCTTCGGCAGGCTCGATCTCGCCCTCGCCGCCTACAACGCCGGGCCGGGCAACGTCATCCGCTACGGAGGCGTTCCTCCCTTTGCCGAAACGCGGGCCTACGTCAGCAAGGTTCTGGCTCTGGCGGGAAGCCACCCGGAATAGCCGGAACTTCGGTATGCTCCGTCCGGACCGTCCGGTCCCCTCTCATCCTTGAAAGAACTCTATCCGGTGCGCCGTTCGTGCCGGTGATTGCGCGCTCCCGTTCGGACACCGTCCACTTTGGCCTTCGTCAGCGTTTCCCTCCGAGGTACTGGAGGCACAAGATGGTCATGTCGTCGGAAGCGGGGGTGCCGTTCACGTGCGCGGCGACGTCGTCGAGCATATGGCGGAGCATGCGCATGGGCTCGCGGGAGGGCGACGCGCCGAGCGCCCGGAACATCGCCTCGTTCGAGTAGACTTCGTTGTCGGCGTTCATTGCCTCGTTCACGCCGTCCGTGTAGAGGAACAGGGATTCCGTGGGCCGGAGGACGGTGCGGAGCAGGGTATAGGACATGCCCTCCATCACGCCGACTACGGGGCCGCTGATGCCTTCGAGCCACGCCGCGGAGCCGTCCGGGCCCAGCCGGAGCGGCGGATTGTGCCCGCCGTTGGCGTAGAGGAGTTCGCCGCTGGAGAGATCGAGTACGCCGATGAACAGGGTGACGAACATGCACTTGGCGTTGTCTCGGGCAAGGTTTTCGTTGACTTCGGCCATGAGCCGTTCCGGCGAGGGACAGTCGGCGGCGCGGGAGCGGATGAGCGTCAGGGTCATGCTCATGAAGAGAGAGGCTGGTACGCCCTTGTCGGAGACATCGCCGATGACGAAGCACAGGCGGTCGTCGTCGAGCATGAAGAAGTCGTACAGATCGCCGCCCACTTCCCGCGCCGGCACGAGGCTGGCGGCGAGAGCGAAGCGTCCGGCGGACACGTCCGGCGGCAGGGGCTTGGGCAGAAATCCCATCTGGATTTCCGTGGCCGCGCTGAGTTCCCCTTCGAGGCGTTCGCGGCTGGAGGTCGCCTCCATGAGTTCGCGGACGCGGGAGCGGAGAGTTTTGTCCATGAACATGAGTGAGTTGGCGAGGCTGGCGATTTCCTCCCCGTGCTTGCCGTCCGCGAGGGAGGCGAGGAGCGGGGTGGGGCGGGCGTCCTCCATGAAATCCTGCTCCGGGAGCTTGCGGGCGTAGTCGCCCAGTTTCGCCAGCGGGGACGTCAGCCGCGTGACCATGAGCAGGGCCAGCGGCAAAATAATCAGCATGGCCGCGAGGATGCCGCCGATGAGGATCAGCGACAGGTGATTGCCGGGCGCGCGGGCCTCGTCGGTGTAGGCCACGCCCGCGACGAACCAGTCGAATGGCTTGACGTGGCGCACGAACAGCAGCGCCTCCCGATCCGGCGGGGCGTCCTTGAGCACGGACGCGATGGAGGCGAGAACGGGCGTGTCCGGTGTGCGTGCGGCGTCGCTCAGGTCGTCGATGAGCGGCCTGCCGGTGAGGGGATTCAGGCCGGTGAACGTGTCGTTCAGGCTGTCCGGACCGATGACGGGCTTGCCGTCGGCGTCGGATACGAACAGGAACCCCGACGGGCCGAGCCGCAGGGAGGCGAAATCCCGTTGCAATTCGCGGATGCTGTGTTCCTTGAGCGCACGCTGGTGCTCGTCGAGGTGGTCGATGCCGGTCCACAGCCCGACGAGGAGCCGTTCGGCGGGCAGGTAGAAATGGGAGCCGTATAGGCGCTGCCGTCCCGACCGGCTGTCGCCCTGCACAAGACAGGTGGCGGTCAGCCCTTTTTCCGCCAGGGCGAGCATGGCCGGGCCGACGGGCCTGTCCTTGAGGTCGATGAAACGGTAGGGATTGTCGTCCG
Source organism: uncultured Bilophila sp. (assembly GCA_959604115.1). Classification (GTDB taxonomy): domain Bacteria; phylum Desulfobacterota; class Desulfovibrionia; order Desulfovibrionales; family Desulfovibrionaceae; genus Bilophila. Next base: position 10,534 of record CAUHBW010000024.1, read on the forward strand.
GGCCAAGTTCGCCGCGCACGAGCCGCACGGCCTGATCCGGTCCCGTGACGATGAGGCTGACCCCTTTGGGCAGGGGAAACTCGCGGAGAAACGCAAGCGGATCGGAGGCCTTCCATGCCAGATCGGCCATGATCGATTCAAGCGTGCCGAAACTCTGTTGCAGGGCGACGGCCTGATCCGCCTTGTTGCGGAAAAGAATCTGGTAGCGATCCATGACGTTGAGAGTGGCGAGGGCGACGGTGTTCTCGCTGCTGCGGCGTTGCGCCTCCAGCATGCTCTTTTCCACGCTGAACATGGAAAACAGGCCGACCCCCACCGCCAGCAGGATCAGCGACCCCGCGACGAGCAGCACCAGTTTGTTTTTTGTGGAAAGTGTCATCTGGATTCCTTCCAGCGCGGCCCGTGGCTCCTCGCTGTGGCCCTTTTCTAACATCCTTTTTTGACGGACGGAATACGCAAAACCGCGTTGCGGGAATCCCGCCTCACGTCCGCCGGGAAACGGGCTGCCGGGAGCGGCTTGCGGCGACGCCGCGTTCATCCGGTTTGCTCACCGTTTTTTTCGTCCCCATGTCTTGTTCGTGAGGCAAGGGGACGTTCCCGTATGGGGATGAGGACACGGTTGCACGGATTTTTCCCGGGGCCGCTTTTTCCGCCTTGGACTCTTCTACGCCCAATAAACTGTCGTATCAGGTACATTTCGTTTCTCGGGGCAATACGGCCGTATTCCCTGATGCTCCGGGGCGATCGTTTCAGCGAACCATGAGGGACGCAAGGCATCGGAAAAGGCATTACGCCAATTCCAATGTGATGCCTTTCCAGTGCTCCGCCGCGTCGCGCAAGGCGGTTTCCCACTCCGGCGAGCGATGCTGCGGGGGCACGTACTGCAGGCACCATTCGGTAAGGCTGGACGGCAGCACGTCCTCAAGCGGAAGGTCCGCGAGGTATTGCAGCTGCGTCTTGTCCAGACCGCCGGACGCGGCCAGCTCCAGCATCCCGGCGGGGAAAAGCCCGCCTGCGGTTCGGGCCCGTACGGTAACGGCAAAGGCCGCCAGCGCCGTTTCCGCAGGGAGCGACGGGAGTGGTTCCTTTTGTTCCGCAAAGACTTCGCGAACATGCCGGATCATGGTCGGCAGGTAGTGCACGAGAAATATCCCGCCGTAACAACGCAGCCCGTGCTCGAACACCAGCGTCATGTACGAAACGAACAATCCCGGATAGATACTCCGTTTGCACAGGGCTTCGACGACGGCTTCGGGCGTGAACGGCAGGCGGAACCCCGTCCCCTCAAGACAGGTTTCCCCTTGCGAAGAGGCAAGGCGCAGGGGGTGCCGCCGCCCGCGTTCGTCCGTGCCCCAGAAAAAGACGGTTCCGTTGCTTTCGGTGCGGGGAAGCTCGCGGCCTGATGCGGCCTTGGGGCTCCAGCAGCCCCGGACGCCCGCCAGCCGCCGCACCAGCCTTTCGCGCAGGCGCGGCACGAACAACGCCCGGTGCAACAGCGAGTCCGGGCGCGCAAGGTCGCGGAACAGCAATTCGCGGGCCACTTCCTCAAGCTCAAGATACACGGCTAGGGGCCGGGAGTCGGGAAAACGCTCGGCGCACAGGCGCGCGTTGACTCTGGTCGCCTGTTCTCCGAATCGCGTGAGCGACAGCGTTTCCGGAGCCAGGATGTGCCGGACGGCGGCATCCAGTCCCTGCCGCACATAGGGATGCTCGATATGCCAGAGCGGACGGACGGCGTGCACGTCCCGTTCCGTCAACGCCGGGGCGTTCAGTTCCACCGTGTCCTGCCATGCGCTCCGGAACAGCGGGAACCGGACCGGCTGCCCTTCGGGAAACGCGAGCATGCCGCGCGGATAGGCGGAACTTTGCAGGCTTACGCCGCCGCAGGAAAGCACGGGGATCACCGTGCCCGGCTCTCCGGAAGCCAGACGGTCGAGGCCGAAGAAATGTACCGCCTGCGTCATTTCCGGAAGACAGTCGATGCCGTGCAGATTTGCGGACAAGACGGCGTTGCTTCGGGAGAAATACGCTCTGAGCGCGGCTCCCGCTTCCGGTCCGACGCTTTGCGCCGCCAAGGACGCCATGCAGCCGATCGCTTCGGCGGAGGCTTCCATGTTTCCGGGACGAGCCGCCGGTCCGTACGTCGAGGCGGCGATTTCGCCCAGCGTCATGCCTTCCCATCGGGAAAAACAGGCGGAAAGGTACGGAAAGGCCTCCCACAACGGTTTGAACAGCGGCATATCCGCAAGGGCGGCCACGGGCGTCATGCGTCGTTCCTTGCCGGAAGGCGTCCCAGCAGGGCAAAAAGAAGATTCAGCGCGACAAAGACCGCCGCCATGCCGAAAAGCCCGGAGTTCACGCCCCACAAGGCGATCACCTGTCCGAGCGTGACGGGGCCGAGCATTTGCCCCAGCCGTTCGGCGACATTATAGATGCCCATCGTCCTCGCGGAGCCGATCCGCGCGGCGGCGGGCATTTCCAGCGCGTACGTTCCCTGCGCGCTGGAGACGATCGAATTGCACAGGGCCAGCAGCGCCACGGAAACGAACGCCGCCGTCAGGCCGTCGAAAAGCAGCAGGGCCGCGATGCCCCCGATGCAGAGGAAGCCGCCCGCCACGAGCCACGCGTGCTTGTCTGTGGATTTGTCCACGGCTTTTCCGAACAGCGGGCCGAGGTAAATGATGACAAGGCAGAACACCAGAAACACCCGTCCGATGCCCGCCGGGCTGACGCCGCCCTGACTGAGCGACACCGGGATGAAGAACTGGAACAGACACACCGTCACGAATGCGCAGGGGAAGATGTTGCCCAGCAACAGCCCGGTCATCCTTCTGTCGGTGAAGAAGGCGGCAAGTTCCTTCAGCGCGATTCGGCTGGATCCGGACACTTCGGGCACCCACGGTTCCCGAGGCATGAGGAAGCGGAGGAGCACGCCGATGCACCCCATGCAGGCCGCCGAAACGAGGAACGCGGACGCGTAGCCGAGATTGTCCGCGATGAGGCCGCCGAAGGCGCTTCCGCACAGAAAACCGGCGTACAGGCCCGCAATCATGGCGGAAAGGTTTCCGGCTCTGTTTTGGGGCGTGGAGTGCGAAACGACGAAAACCTGTCCCGCGAGGTTGATCAGCCCGTAGCCGAATCCCGATCCGCCTCTGGCGAGGATGTAGGACAGGGAATCCGTGACCAGACCGCTTGCCGCATTGCCGAGCGTCACCAGCAGCGCGCCCCACAGAAGCAGCGGCCGCCAACCCCATTTCTGACTCCAGAACCCGCCCGCAAGGATGGCAAGCCCCACCGTGCACATCTCAAAGGACAGCGGGAGGCCCATCACCACATCGGCGGGCAGGCCCAGCAGTCCGAGGTCCATTTCCGCTATGCGCAGCGGGATGAAGGACGCGGGGAGGTCGATGGCGAACATGCACAGGAAAATGATGGGCCGCATGATCCGTGGCGAAAGGGGGTGTCCCTCGGCGGGCTCCGTGTCCCGGCCCATGTTCTGAAGGGGCACCAATTCGAGCATGAACAGCATGGCGATGATCATGATGGTCAATGTGTCGTACGCGATGGACCAAAACGCCGCGCCGACGAAGCGTTCGGATACGCCGATGTCCACGGAGGCCGCATAACCGCCGGACAAGGGCACAGGAACGCCCGCCCTGAGCTGCGCTCCCGGTTCTCCCGCCGCGTAGGAGGTTCCCTCCGTGTCGCGGACGGTAATGGACTGCGCCCACGGCAACGTTTCCCGCATCTGCACGAGGTAGTTTCGGATGGATGGGACTTCCTTCAAGGTCAGGCCCATATCGGCGATATGCCGCACATCCTGCCCGATGTAGCGACCCAGCTGCACGCCCGCTTCCCGCGAGTTGCCTTCCAGAAAGGAGCCGACCGGCCCCCGCAGGAAGAGAAGAAAACAGAGCTGGCTGACGATGAGGGGAATGATGAGGCAGCCTTTTCCGAGTTTCGGGAACGGGGGGCTGCCTTCCCGCAGCACGAGCAGAAGGAACAGTGCGCCGCCCAGCGCGGCTATGCCGAGGAAAAGCAGTCCCTGCTCCGACGCGGCCAGTGCGAGGCGTTTCATCATGGACGCCTCGTCGAAACCGGCAAGCACGCTGCCCACCTGTTGGCCCGTCCGGTCCCGGACAGGCTGCACAAGCCAGATCACTCCGTCGGCGGTGAACTCCTTCACCTCGTTACGGAGCGTCTTCAAGGCGTTTTCGTTTTTGGGGACCGCCGGAACCTCCATGCCGTTCACGGGCCATGAGGCGATGTCCCGCCCCTCTTCGCCCCGGACGACAAGTCGGCTGACGCCCGAGTCTCCGCAGAAACGATGTACCCGGCCTTCCAGATTTTCCACCCGTTCCGGTGCCTTGCCGAACCGGGCCAGGCGTGAAAGATCAAGCCCGAGCTTCTCGCAGGCGATGGCCTGCACCGAAAGGAGGGACAGCCTGTACGATTTGTGCAGCGTGGCCAGCGTGAGGATGCCGTACAGAAGCTGCGCGGCGAGAAGCGCCGCAAGTCCTCCGGCAAGCATGCGCCTGCGTGACGTTTCCATGCTCACTCGCCCGCGTTTTTGATGTCTTGATAGATGGCGTCGGCGGCGAGGAGGATCTCGAAGGGCGGGTCCCAATAGATGCGGCGGGCCATTTCCAGATTGATGGCAAGCCCGATGGCACTGTCGAAGACCTGTCCTACGTTGCGGGGAAGGGTTCCGTTCATGACCTTGGCGACGGCTTCGGCACCGAAGCGGCCTTCGCTGGAAAAACTGCTCTGCGAGAGGCTCATCAGCACCCCGAGCTTGGTTTCTTCGATGCCGCTTTGCGAGAACGACGGCACGCCCGCGTCGATGATGGGCTGGAGGAGTTCCTTCATCCGGTTCCATTGAACGCCCGAATTCGTGGTGAGGTACACGGCGTCGGAGGTCTTGGCGAGCGTGGCGACGCACTGACGCAGATTGGCGAAGCTCTGATCCGCCGGAACGTTCAGTTCGGTGGTGCAGCGCACCAGTTCGATGCCGAGCTCGTCGGCGGCTTCCTTGATGGCGGTCAGCGACACGTCGGAACGCCCTTCCGGCGTATCCTCATAGGGTACGCCCAACTTCTTGAAACCGAAAATATCATGAAAAACGGCAAGCTGTCGCTTGTACCGCGTCGGATCGATCTGGGCGTGCACGTTGTCACGCCCGGAATCCTCCAGCGAGGACGCGATGCCCGCCTGAACCGCGTCGGTGACGGACATGGAAAAGACGGGGACGGAGATGTCCGCAGCGGCCATATCCAGCCCGGCCCATGTGCCGAAGGCGAAAACCATGTCCACGTCGCCCTTTTCGCGGATGCGCCTGAGCAGGGCTTCCTTGTTGGCGGCGCGCCGTTCCTTGTCCCAGTGGGCGGAATAATAGCCGTCTTTCAGGAATTCAAGGCGGTTGCCTCCCGCATGGGCGGCCAGCCAGTCCCAGATGGGGTGGGTGTCGTCCGTGCCCACGGGAACGGGGACATCCCCATCGGCGATGATTCCCAATTCGGCGAGTCCCTTGGCTGTGGCGGCGAGGATGCGCTGATAGTCCGTATACCCGCCGCCTTCGATGTAGGCGACGCGCCATTTCTTGGCGGGGGCGGCCTGTGCGGCGCTCACCTGATGCTGGGGGGCCTCTTCCGCCGCCCACGCGGAGCAGCACGAAAAGGCGAAAAGAAGGCCGAACGCCAGCCAGACGTGAAAGAGACGAAAGCGATTCATAACGCCCCAATTGCTTGTTGTAGCATCAAAACAGGGTCCATCCCGTGCAAAGGGAGGGAGCGGGGCATCCTGCCCCTGCAGTTCCTTTCCGAACTTCGGTATTTTGGGGAACCGCCCGGATTATTTTTACCTTCATTCCATATCCGTTGCAAGAATCGTCTTCCGCCGGTTTCAGTCTTTTCTCAACCCCCAAATGTCCCGTCCCCGTCGACATGGGGCTTTTGCGGGGCGGGGCTCGGCAAACCGGAGGATGGCGTTTGCGAAACGGCAAACTCCGGTTTGCCGCAAAGTGCTGAGTGCCGATCGCAACTGTTCAAGGGAAGGGGCCCGGGCGGAAAGGGCTTCCGCCCGGGCCGTCATCCCTCTGAAAACGTCAGTTTGCGGCGGCAAGAGCCATCTTGTACCGGAGGGTTCTTTCACGGTTTCCGGACCGGGCATGCGCCGCCGTGAAGGCGGCCGACGTGATGCCCCGACGTCGCACGACGGAGTCTTCGTCAACGATCATCCTGACTTCCGACAAGTCGTAGCTGGAGGCGGAAGGCTGATGAGCCTTTTGGGCATTGTAGCCGTCGATGGCCGCCTGCCCGAGGGTATGGGCCACTTCAAGCTGGAAACCGCCGCTTCCGTATTGTTCGATGTCGGCTTCGATGTCGCGGATCATGGCCTCGGGTACGCCGTGTTTCACAAGCACGGCGTGGGCTTCGGCGGCATTATCCAGATGAAATACGCGAGTACGCTCCGCGCCCTCAAGGATTCCGCTTGTCGATGTCGAGAGTTCCCGGCGTTCTTCAAAATTCAGGGATAGCAACGTGGTGTCCAGTTGCTGACCATGCGTTGAAGGGCCCTGCGACAGAGCCATAGTTGCGATGTCAAGGGCGTGGGCAACAGCTGTTTGGGGAAGCGCGCCCGCCGAGATTTCAAGCGAACGGTTGACGGTCTTGGTGAGGGTGATGTGGTCGCTGTTCCGCGATTTTTCCCATCCGAGCGCACCGCTGCCGGATATGCTGTCGTCCGCATCTTCGTTGTCGCCGGGGAGAACCACGCCTATCCCCGCCTCGAGCTTGATGGATGCGCCCAGTCCGCGCGTGCTTGCGTGCCGGATTTCGGAGCAGAGCGGCAGGAGCGTGCCGCTGCCCTGACCGGCAAGGACGGTCGCCAGAAATTCCCGGCAGTTCGTTTCGTCGGTAAAACAGAGATCACAGCCGCTTCCGGCACTGATCTTCATGTCCAGAGAGGCTTCGACGGTCTTGAGGACCCCTTTCACGCTGCCCCCCGCGCCGCCCGACTTTGAGCGCATGAGCGTCATGTGGTAGCCCGTCT
>CAUHBW010000025.1 GCA_959604115.1 uncultured Bilophila sp.
CAACGACGATATGCTGGAGCACGCCCTGAACCGCGCCGCGGAGCAGCACTCCCTGCGCGAGCAGCTCCGCCAGCATACCGAACATCTCGAAGAACTCGTCGCGGCCCGGACCCGGGAGCTGCTCGAAGCCCACCGGGTCGCCGTCGTGGGCGAAACCGTGGCCTGCATGGCCCACACCATCAAGAATCTCGCCGCCGCGCTGGAAGGCAGCCTGTTCGTGCTGAAACAGGGCATGGAGTCCGGCAACAGCGAGTACCTCGAAGACGGCTGGGCCATGCTGGAGGAAGACATTTCCCGAGTCCGGGACAAGCTGCTCAACCTGCTGCATATCGGACAGAATGCGGAACTGCGCGAATGCGACGTGGATCCGGCCCTTCCCGTCCGCAATGTGGTGAAGCGTCTGGAGGGACGGGCGGCCAGTCTCGGCGTCCGGCTGCATTTTCAGGACAATTCGCAAGATGCCGGCCCCGTTCCTCTGGACGCCGAACGCCTCGAAAGCTGCCTGCTCAACCTCGCGGGCAATGCGCTGGAAGCCTTCCCCGCGCCGAGCCTGCGCGCCCGTCCGGCGGAGGTCCGCATCGAATGCGTCCGCACGCCCGACGCCCTCACCTACAACGTGCGCGACAACGGCACGGGCCTGAGCGCCGAGGCCGCCGAACGCCTCCGGGACGGTTTGTTTACGACCAAAAAAGATGGTACAGGATTCGGACTGCTCGGAACGCGCAAGGCGCTTCTCGAAATGGGCGGCCAGCTGCTGTGGGAAAACCTTCCCGACAGCGGAGCCCTGTTCCGCATCGTGCTGCCGCTGCGGAAGGACACCGCTCCGGCGGCGCGCTGAACGCAAACACCATCCCGTAGGAAGGACGCATGAAAGAAACCATTCTCCTCGTTGACGACGAACAGGGCATCCGCACCGTCATGGGGCTTTCGCTCCGCGACGCCGGATACAACGTCCTCACGGTGGCGTCGGCGGAAGAGGCGTTGCAGCTGTTCGCGGAACGGCCCATCCCCATCGTGATCACCGACATCAGGATGCCCGGCATGTCCGGGCTCGACCTGTTGAAACACATCAAAATCCTCGCCCCGGACACGGAAGTCATCCTGATCTCCGGGCACGCGGACCTTGAAATGGCGATTCAGGGCCTCAAGCTCGAAGCCTCGGACTTCATCACCAAGCCCATCGACGACGAACTGCTGCACGTCTCCCTCAAGCGCGCCCTCGAACGTATTTCCATGCGCAACAAGCTCAAGGAATACACCTCGAACCTCGAAAAGATGATCAACGAGAAGTCCGCGCAGCTTGTGGAGGCGGAACGCCAGCTCGCCGCCCGGCAGGTGGTGGACGGCTTCGCCTTCGGGCTGCACTCGCTCGGTTCCTCCATGACCGGCGAACAGCAGGCCTTCAACGAACTGCCCTGCTTCATCGCCATGCACGACCGGTTCATGGAAATCCTCGCCATCAACGACCTGTACCGCGAACGCCTCGGCAACCTCGTGGGGCATCCGAGCTGGGAACCCTACGTGCTGAACAGCAACGAGGCCATGATTCCCGTGGAACGGGCCATCGTGGAAGGCCGCGGCGCGCGCACCGAACAAATTCTGCGCGACAAGAACGGCAAGGAAATTCCCGTGCTGGTGCACACCGCCCCCATCCTCAACAACGAGGGCGAAGTGGAGCTGGTCCTCGAACTGAGCGTGGACGAACAGGAAAGCCGCCGCCTCCGCGAGGAGCTGCGCGTCACCCGCGAGCGGTTCCGCCAGCTGTTCGAGGAAAGCCCCTGCTACGTCTCGGTGGTCAACCGCGACTTGCAGGTGCTCGAAGCCAACCGCGCCTTCCGCCACACCTTCGGCATGCAAAGCGGCAAGCCCTGCCACGAACTGTTCGCCGGTTCCGCCACGATGTGCGAGGAATGCCCGGTGCAGCGTTCCTTCCAGGACGGCAAGCCCTACCACACAGAAAAGGTGGTCATCGACCACGAAGGCCGCCCGGTCAACGTGCTCGTCTGGACCGCTCCCCTGCGCGACACCTCGGGCAACATCACCGAGTGCATCGAAATGGCGACGGACATCACGGAACTGCGCCAGTTGCAGGACCGTCTGGCCTCGCTCGGCCTGCTCATGGGCTCCACGGCCCACGGCATCAAGGGCATGCTCACCGCGCTGGACGGCAGCGTCTACCGCCTCGGCTCCGGCATCGACAAGGGCGACGAGACCCGGACCCGCGATTCCCTCAAGGACATGCGCCAGCTTGTGGCCCGGCTCCGCAAGATGGTGCTCGACATTCTGTATTTCGCCAAGGAACGCAAGCTCGACTGGAACATTCTGGTCGCGGAGGAGTTCATGCGTTCCGTGGTTTCCACCGTTTCGGACAAGGCCGCCGAAGCGGGCGTCTCCATGACGCTGGAGGCGGACGGCGATCCCGGCACCTTTGAAGCCGACGGCACGGCCCTCAACCCCGCGCTGGTCAACCTCCTCGAAAACGCCGTGGACGCCTGCCGCGCCGACGGCTCCAAGAAGGAGCACCACGTCCGCGTGACCGTGGCCGGACACCCCGACGCCGTGGAATTCCGCATCGAGGACAACGGCATCGGCATGACCGAGGAAACCCGCGCCAAACTGTTCACGCTGTTCTTCTCCTCCAAGGGGAAGGGCGGCACGGGCATCGGCCTGTACGTCGCCCGTCAGGTCGTCATGCAGCACGGCGGCAGGATCGAAGTGGCCTCGACCAAGGGCGAAGGCAGCGCCTTCACCGTCATGATGCCGCGCATCCTGCCGAAGTAGCACAACAAACCCTGGCTTGTCGCCGGTTTGCATACAATCCATTGGAGGATATCGTGAACAGACTCATTCTCTGCGCGCTGGCTATCGCCGGCCTGTGCCTTCCCGCTCTGGCCGCCGATCCCACCCCGGAACAGAAGGCCCTCATCGAAAAGCCCATGACCATGAACAACACGGGCAACGAGAAGAAGCAGGTGATCTTCAACCACAGCGCCCACGCCAAGGCCGACTGCGCCTTCTGCCACCACAAGGATGTGGACGGCAACATCTACGTCGGCTGCGCCGTCAAGGGGTGCCACGACAACTTCGACAAGAAGGACAAGAGCGAGCACAGCTACTACCAGATGGCCCACAACAAGAAGGTTGAAAAGTCCTGTATGGGCTGCCACCAGAAGGCCGCCGCCGACAATCCCGAGCTGAAGGAAAAGTTCAAGGGCTGCAACCCCTGCCATCCGAAGAAGTAATGAGCTGACGCACTGTTGAGCCCGTGGGGGAATGGAGGAAACGCTTCCGGAGGAGGTTTTCCTCCATTCCTCCGTCCCCCCTCTCCTTCCCAAGACCTTTGTTCCCCCCTGATAAGACTCTCTCCTGAAACAGCGACGAACGCCGCTTGTGTCTCCCCCCCTGCCCTGCGGCTCTCCCCGCGTCAGCCGGAAAAGGCCGCACGCGGGTTGCGCGTGCCTAATCGCGTTGCCCTGAAGCCGAACCCGAATCAGTGTTCCGGCGCAGGCGTTCGCTCAATCCGGTAAACACGGTGAAGAAGAACGGGGCGTAAAGCACGGTCAGCAGAGCCGTGGCCACCATGCCGCCGAAGATGGCGGTGCCCAGATACCGCTGGCTGGCGGCCCCGGCCCCGGTGGCCCAGAGCAGGGGAACGGCTCCCACGGCAAAGGCCAGCGAAGACATGAGAATGGGCCGAAAACGGACCCGCGCCGCGCTCAGGGCGGCGTCCCTCACGCTTTGCCCCTCCTCGTGGTACCGTCTGGCGAACTGGACCAGAATAAGCGCGTTCTTGCTGGACATGGCGATGAGCAGAAGCAGTCCGATCTGCACATAGACGTTCACGTCCATGCCGCGCAGGGCGATGGCTCCCACAGTGCCGGATACGGCCAGCGGGATGACCAGCAGCACTGAAAACGGAAGAATCCAGTCCGCGTAGAGCGCGGCCAGAATGAGATAGACGAGCACGACCGCAAGGCCGACGAGTACGCCGGTCTGACCGGATGCGCTTTGTTCCTGAAAGGCCATGGTCGTCCATTCGTACCCGAAGCCGTCCGGCAGGACGCGCTGCGCGAGGCTTTCCATGATCGCCATGGCCGTTCCCGTGCTTGTGCCCGGAGCCGGGCTGCCCTGCAATGAGGCCGAGCTGTACAGATTGTAGCGGGTGACGAGGCTCGGTCCCACGATGGGCCGCACTTCGGCGACCGTGCCCAACGGGACGCCTTCGCCGTTTCCGTTGACGACCCGCAGAGCGGCGATGGATTCGGGGCTGGAACGGAACCGCTCCTCCGCCTGAACCCGCACTTCATAGTTCTGGTTGAACTTGCTGAAGTTGTTTATGTAGCTTCCGCCAAGCGCGGTCTGGAGCGCGGTGAAGACCGAAGACAAATCCAGCCCGCGGCTCATGGCCCGTGTCCTGTCCAGAGCCACGTAAAGTTGCGGCGTGTCGGCGCTGTACAGAGACAGGACGCCGCTCAGTTCGGGGCGTTGGGCCGCGGCCTGCTCCATGAGCCGTACGGCCTCTTCCAGAGCGTCCGCGCCGAGATTCTTGCGATCCTCCACCATCATGTCGAAGCCTCCCGCATTGCCGATGCCCATGATCGGCGGAGGGGGCACGACCAGCGTCTGCCCTTCGGGAAGGGCGGCGAAAGCCCGATTCAGTCCGCCGATGATGTCCGCTTCGGAGATGTCGGGGCGTTTGCTCCAGTCCTCGAAAATGACGAAGGCCGTAACCGCATTGGGAATGGTGTTGCCGGTCAGCAGAGAGGTGCCGCCCACGACGACCCAGTCGCGGATGCCTGGAACGCTTGCGATGGCCTTCTCCAGTTGGGCCATGTAGGCCTGCGTGCGCGGCAGGGCCGCCGCATCCGGAAGCTGCGCGCTGACCATGACGTACCCTTGGTCTTCATTGGGCATGAACCCTTTGGGCAGGGCCATATAGCCCCAGACCGCGAGTCCGCTGATCAGCAGATACGTCGCCACCGCCAGCGCGGGAGCGCGCAGGGTCAGCGAAACGACGGCCATGACGCCGCGCTTGAGCGCGTCGTACCCGCGGTTGAACACGCGGAAGACAAGGTTCTTCCCGCCGTCGCCGGGTCCGGCGGGTTTCAGCCAGATGGCGCATTCCGTAGGGTTGAGGGTGACGGCGAACAACGCGCTGAGGATGGCCGTACAGCCGATGACCAGCGCGAACTGGCGGTATATCTGACCGGTGATGCCGCCGAGGAAGGAGGCGGGGAGGAACACGCTCGCGAAAACGAGGGTCACCGCGATGATGGACAAAAAGAGGTCTTCCATGCCCCGGATGGCGGCATCCTGCGGGGAGAGTCCCTTTTCGAGGTGGCGGATCGTGCCTTCGACCACAATGATGGCGTCGTCCACCACAAGCCCGATGGCCAACACCAGCGCGAACAGGGTGATGATGTTCACGGAGAACCCCATCAGCCCCATGAACAGGAACGCCCCCATGAGCGTGACCGGAATGACGATGGCGGGACCGATGACGGCCCGGACGTTCTGAAGAAACACGAAAACCACGAGCATCACCAGCAGCGTGGCCTTGAAGAAGGTTCCATAGACCTGATGCACGGCGGTGGAGACGAACGTCGTGGTGTCGAAGGGGACGTTCCATGTCATGCCCGGAGGAAAGTCCCGCGCCAGCGAGGTCATGACCTGATTGACGGCCTTGGCCGTATCCAGCGCGTTGGCTCCCGGCTGCTGGTAGATTGCGATCATGGCCGCGTCCGCGTCGTGGGCCCGGGCGATCAGATCGTAGCTCTCCGCGCCGAGCTCCACCCGGGCGATGTCCCGGATGCGCACGATGCGCCCGTCCACGCCGTCGGCGGAACCCGCCGCGTTCCCGCGCGGGGCGTTGTCCGCCCCCGAGCCGCCCATTCTGACGATGATGTTCCCGAAGGCTTCCGGCGTATCCAGCAGGCCCTGCGTCAGCACCGTGAACTGGAACTGCTGCCGATCCGAGGAGGGCTGTCCGCCTATCCGCCCGGCGGCGACCTGTACGTTCTGTTTGGCGATGGCGCCGTTCACCTCGTCGATGCTCACGCCGAGGGCGTTCATCCTGTCGAGGTCCAGCCAGACGCGCATGGCGTAGTTGGAGGCACCCATGATCGTGACCTGCCCCACGCCGGGAACCCGGGCCAGCACGTTGACGAGCTGAAGCGACGCGTAGTTGGAAAGGTAGAGGTTGTCGTAGGCGTTGTCCGGCGACTGGAGACAGACGAACTGGAGGATGGAAGAGGAACTCTTGGTTACCGTCACTCCCTGCTGCTGCACGGCGGCGGGCAACGTGGGCAAGGCGTTGTTGACCAGATTCTGGAGCAGGACCGTGGCGACGTCGATGTCCGTGCCCAGCGCAAAGGTCACGGTGAGGGTGTAGGAGCCGTTGTCCGCGCTTTTGGAGGACATGTACAGCATGTCCTGAATGCCGTTCACCGACTGTTCGATGGGGGAGCCCACGGTGTCGGCGATGGTTTTCGCGTCCGCGCCGGGATAGAACGCGCTGACCACGACCGTGGGCGGGGTGATGTCGGGATAGAGTTCCACGGGCAGATGGTACAGGGTGATGCCCCCGAGCAGCAGCGTGATGAGCGCGATGACCGTGGTGAAGACGGGATTGCGGATGAACAGGCGTGAAAACATGGCGTCGCTCGCTTATTCTGTGGTCTGGGGGGTGACGACCTGTCCGGGGCGGACCCGGGCCATGCCGTCGACGATGACGCGGTCGTCGGGCGACAGGCCGGAGAGGATGACCTGCTCTTCCCCCGCCTGCGGACCAGTGGAAACCTGCGTACGCCGGACCCGGTTCTGGGCGTCCACGGTGAGCAGGTAGGAACCTCCCTGTCCCGAGGCAAGCGCACGCCGGGGGACGAGCAGCGCGTGTTCCAGCGTGCCGGTACTCATGCGCACGCGCACGTACTGACCGGGAAGCAGTCGTTCGGGATTGTTGGGAAAAACGCCGCGCAACAGGAGCGTTCCGGTGGAGGCGTCCACTTCGGGGGCGATATAGTCCAATTTGCCCTCAATGGCGAAGGGACCGTCTCCGATCCCCAGCATGAGGGGCTTGTCCGGGCTGAGCAAAGGCCGTAAAGCCGGATTCACGGAAAAGACGGCATAGACGGGATCGGTGGCCACCAGAGTGGCCAGCGGCCCGCCGTTCGGGCCGACCACGTTGCCCGCGTCCACGGAAGCTCTGCTGATCCGTCCCGTGAACGGCGCCCTGATGGTGGTGTACCCCAGTTCGATGCGGGCCTGCGCCACTTGCGCCTCGGCCTGCCGCACCAGCGCGTCCGCGCTGGAAAGCTGTTCCCGCCAGCGCACCACGTCCGTCTGCGCCGCGGCCTTTTCACGGTACATGTCCAGATTGCGCCGGTATTCGATGCGGGCCTGATTGCGGGATGCCCGCCTGACGCCGAGTTCCGCATTCGCCGCCGCGAGCCGGGTCTGGAACACGTCGGGATCGATGACGAACAACACGTCCCCCTCACGGACGAGGCTCCCGGCCCGAAAGGCCGCTTCGCGCAATGTCCCTTCCACCTGCGGGGTGATGGCAACCGTTCTGGGCGACTGCGCCGTGCCGGAGCTTTCCTCCCACAACGTCACCGACCGCGTTTCGGGCCGGGCGATGCGCACGAGGGGCGGTTCTTCCGTTTGGGATACCGGATTGTCGCATCCGGCAAGGCCTACGGGAAACAGCAGGAAAAGAAGGAGCGCCGTATGGGAAGGGAACGCGGGCATGCGCATGGAATCACCTCGAAAGCGTTGCGGGAAGGGAAGAAGGGCCGGAGGGCGCGGGCGCCGATGGGACGGCTGCGGACGCCGGATCAACGGGATTGGGCGAGTCTGCGGCCCGCCGGGGAGGATGCCGCATGGGCGCTTCGTCAAGAAGGCCGCCCCAGGCCGTACGCCGCTTCATAGTCTCCACGGTGTGCGGGGGAAGTCCGGCTTCCGGTTTCCAGCCGCCGCCGAGCGCGCGGAACAGCTGCACGGTCTGCCGGGCGACGTCTCCCGTGGTCGCGGCCACGGCGTTTTCCTGCTCGTACAGGGAAGACTGGGCCAGAACGACGCTGGTGAAGTCCACACTCCCGGCCAGATACTGCCGGAGCGTAAGCCGGACCGCGCGATCCGCCGCGTCCCGGGCCTGCTCCAGCGCGGCGAGGCGTTCCTGAGCGCGGAGCAGAGAGGTCATGGCGTTTTCCGCTTCTTCCAGCGCCGAAAGCACCGTCTGCCGGTATGACGTCAGAGCCTGCTGGAAAACGGCGTCCTGCGCGCGCACGGCGTTCAACAGGCGACCGTAGTTCAGGAAGGGGAAAAGAACGGACGGGCCGGCATTGGCCGTGAACCCGTGGTCCCATGTCTGACCCAGCGTGAACGCGCCCACGTCGCTGCCCTGAAAACCGACGAAGCCGCCCAGCGAGAAGGAAGGAAAAAGGTCGGCCTTGCGTACGCCGATCTGCGCGCACTGGGAGGCGGCGAGCAGTTCGGCCCTGCGCACGTCCGGCCTGCGCCGGATGACGTCGGAGGGGATGCCCACGGCGATGGTCCCGGCCACGCGGGGGATGCCGCTTCCTTCCAGTTCGGCCAGCGGTCCGGGAGCCTGCCCGAGCAGGACGCACAGCGCGTTGCGGACGACCCTGAGCTGTCCGCGCAACGCCGGAAGATCCGCTTCCGTGCTCTTTTGCTGGGCAAGGGCCTGCGCGTAGTCGCGTTCGCTGACCGCACCGTGCCGGAAACGGACCTCGGTGAGACGCACGGCCTCCTGCTGGGCACGATTGTTCTTTTCGGCGATGCGTATCCGTTCCTGCAACGTCCGATAGTTCAGATAATTCTGGGCCACGTCCGCGCTCAGCGTCACCAGCGCCAGCTCGTGGGCGGCCTGAGCCGCCATCAGGGCGTCGCGGGCGGATTCGGCTCCCCGTCGGTACTTTCCCCAGAAATCCAGCTCCCAGCTCACCTGCATGCCCACATTGATCTCCTGCACCGAAGATGGGCCGGAAGGTTCGCCGGGCTGCGCCGCGTCGGGCGACCGGCGGCTCGGGCGGGACCATTCGTACTCGCCGGTCACGGCCTGCTGCTGCGGAAAAAGTTGGCCGACGGCCTGCCCGTACATGGCACGAGCCTGCGCCACGCGCAACAGGGCCGTCTCCACGGTCGGGCTTTCACGCCGGGCCCGCAGAATCAGAGCCGACAAGGCCGGATCATGGAATTGCGTCCACCACTCGGCGGATGGAGCGTCGCCCCGGAAGGCATGCCGGAGATCCGCCTCCGACCACTGTTCCGGGAGCGATTGCGGAGGCAACGCGAAATCGGGACCGACCTTCATGCAGCCGGACAGGAAAAGGACGCAAAGCATCGCCCCGGCCGCCGCGCGCAGGATTGCCGTTGCCGTACGCGGCATGCCGCAGCGTGGCGGAAGTTTGGTCAACCGCCGTTGGAAAAAGGAATGCCGAGAAAGCGTACGCATGGAACCTCCCCGGAAGGAACGCATCGTTCAGGAACACGTCTGCAAAGTTCGTCTTCTCGTCCTTAACGCGGAAAGAAGCCCTTCACATGCCGGATCGTTTGACTTCGACGCGAAGCAGCCGAAATCAGAACGCATTGTACAGGCAAGCTCGAAGATGTGCGATGAGTATCACTGAGGGGACATGCCGTTCGTCCGTTTCTCTGCTCGTCAGCGTATTTTCACGTGATAAAGATGCCGATCTCATGCCACTACACTATGCCTGATCGCGCCCTTTCGCCCAATGCACGGGAAACACCCGTTCATCATACATCTATGGAGGAAAGAACATCCGCAATCCGGAGCCCGTGTCCCGGCGTCCCAACCCGTTTGCGGACCGGCGGTGAGGAACTCACTCATGAAATATAAAAAACGCCAAGGAAGCATGCTTCCTTGGCGTTGCCTCTAACAGGACGCGATGACCCCATACAAATCCGCGCAGGGCCATTTGCCGCACATCACCACCCCGCCACCGGCATCAACAAAGCGGGGATTCCTTCAACGTTCGCCGAAGGATTTTCCGTTTTCCCATCCATCAACAGATCCGGGTCCTTCATCAATCGGAACGCTGCGACGAAGAGGGGGGCGCATGCCGCCGCGAGTCCGAGGGCAATCCGGAGCCGGAGACATCCCCCGGCTACTCCCCGCTTTCCACTTCGGAAAGTACGGAAGTGAACTTCGCATTCCCGAAGGCCGCGTCGTAAAAGGCGAAACGGTTCTTGCCCTCCTCCTTGGCGGCGTAGAGGGCCTGATCGGCCTTGTTCATCAAATCGTCGTACCGGCTCCCGTCCTTGGGATACAACGCGATGCCGACGCTGCACGACACCCCGCCGTGCGGAAGCGCCTCACCGTATCGGGACTTGAACGCCGCGCAGATTTCCCCCGCCTTCCGGGAAACCGTCTCCACGGAGCGGATGTTCCGCAAAAAAACGATGAACTCGTCGCCCCCGACCCGCCCCACGATGTCCGTGGCCCGAACCCGGCGGCGGATTTCTTCGGCGATGTACCGCAGCACCTCGTCTCCGAACATGTGGCCGAGCGTGTCGTTCACGATCTTGAAGTCGTCCACGTCGATGAACAGAAACGCCGCCCCTTCCTCGCCGCCCGCGAGCGCCTCGGCGACGCTCTCCTCGATCCGCTTGCGGTTCGCCAGACCGGTCAGAGGATCGGTGTTGGCCTGTTCCCGCCAGCGGTTCGCCTCCGTCTTGCGCTCGTTGATATTGGTCAGCTTGCCCAGATAACCGATCCGCCTGATGCCGGACTCCGCGTCCCAGAGCGCGTTCACGTAGACCTCAAACCACTCGTACGCCCCGCCCGCCGTCCTGATCCGAAGCTCCATCCGGCAACGGGGATGCTTGGGCGTGATGGCCGCGAGACTGGACAGAATGGTCCGCCGGTCATCCCGATGGATCAGGTCCGAGCGCAGCAGCTCCCGCCGGGCTCTGGAAATGGAAATGTCCCGGCCGAACACCTCGTACGACTTTTCCGAACTCTCCAGCGTATCCGCCTCGGCGTCGTAATTGAAGATGATGTCGCCCGAAAGCTCGGACAGCACGCGGTACTTCTCCCGCTCCAGTTCGAGCAGCCACAGGGTCCGGGCCGAAAGCGCATCCTTCGGGGCGGCCTGTTCCACGGGCGCGGGAATCCGCCCCGCTCTGGCGGCGGGAAGCTCCGAGCCGCCAAGCTCCAGCTGCGAAGCGATGCTCAGAAAACTGGTCATGAGCTTGGGATTGAAGACCCCGCATTCCCCGTTCACGATCATGGAAACGGCCTGCGCATGGGAATAGGCCGATTTGTAGACGCGCTCGCTGGTCAGCGCGTCGTACACGTCCGCCAGCGAAACCACCTGCGCCCAGATCGGAATGCCGTTGCCTGCGAGGCCGTCCGGGTAGCCGCTTCCGTCCCACCGCTCGTGATGGGAACGGCAAATGTCGTAGCAGTAGCGGTAATACTCCTCTTCCTGCCCTTCGTTGATGCTTTGCAGGAATTCGCACCCCTTGATGGAGTGCGTCTTCATGATCTCGAATTCCTCGGGCGTCAGCCTGCCCGGCTTGTTCAGCACGGCGTCCGGGATGGCGATCTTGCCGATGTCGTGCATGGACGCGGCGCTGGCGATCTTCTCGATGGTGCCGGGCGCGAGGGCGTATTCGGGATACCGGGCGGAGAGGGACTCCAGCAGCAGCCGGGTCATGTCCCGGACCCGCCGGATATGCTTCCCGGATTCGCAGCTGCGGAACTCGACGACGGTGCTCAGGGTGTCGATGATGAATTCGTTGATCCGGTTGAGCTTTTGCGCCTGCTTGTCGAGAGTTTCCACCTGTTTGAGCACCAACGCCTCCAGATCGCGCTTGTGGAGGTACAACTCGACGGTGTTGGCGACGCGGCGCTTGACGATATTCGGATTGAACGGCTTGTTGATGATGTCCGACACCCCGAGTTCGTACCCCTTGAGCAGAGCGTCGTCGGAGTTCTCGGACGTGATCAGGACCACCGGGATGCGTTCCCGCCACTGACGAAGCGCCATGTTCCTGAGCATCTCGAACCCGTCCATGACCGGCATGATCACGTCCAGCAGCACGACGAGCACCTCTTCATGATACGCCTCCAGCAGTTCCAGAGCCTGAAGGCCGTTCTCCGCCTCCAGAACCTCGTAGGCATCGTGGAACAGCTCGGCGAGGATCGCCCGGTTCAGCTCGACATCGTCAACGACGAGAATCTTTCTCTTTTCCATTAGATATCCTTGCCGTCGCCCCTGAGCCTCCGGCAAGCCTCCCATACAAAATACGGCCGCACCCCTTTCGGATGCGGCCACTACGTTCCAATCCGCACTAAACAGGATAAGCTCTCAATATCTTTTTCTCATACCACCGAACCCGTATTTCCGCAATTGAGAAGCGTCGCCGAATGAGTTTTTCCGAACGGCATTGTTCCGCAACACATTTGAATAGCACAAAAAACATATGCTAACGGGAAAAAACGCCCGACGTTTCCGACCGCCTTGCGGAAGCGCAAGGAACGGAGAACGGGCCTTGCCCCGACCATCCTTTTGGGCTACTTGAGGAATGGACGTCTCACACCGTCCCGGCGGGGCCATCGCCCCATCCCGTCAACCCGTTCAGGACACATCATGATGGATTCCCACCTTGAGGAAAGACTACAGGCGGTCGGTGTCGATACGACCACGGCGATCGCCCGTTTCGCGGGCAACGCCGCGCTCTACGTAAAATTTCTGTCCAAGTTCCCCCAAGATCCCAACTTTGCCGATCTGGAAAGCGCGCTGGGCGAACACGACGCCCAAAAGGCGCTCATCTGCGCGCATACCTTGAAGGGAGTTTGCGGCAACCTGGGCATGGACGCCCTCTTCCACGACCTTTCGGAGATGGTCAGTCTCTTCCGCGACGACGCTCCCGAACGTGCCGAAACACTGTTCCCCCGCATCGCCGAAAACTATGCCGCCGTCTGTACAGCCATCGCGGAAAGTTGACTCCGCCTCCCCCCTGTCGTCGGAACGCGGCATGAATCCGCTGTTCCTGAAAGCCCCCGATCTGACCGCCGAGCTGATGCGCGCGCATTACTGCCGCCACGATCTGGAAAAGGTTCTTTCGCTCTTTCACACCGAACTCACATGGTTCGGAGCCGGTGAGGAACAATACAGCCACGACTCCGCGGGCATCAGGGATTTCTTCATCCGCACCTACGCGGAAAACGTCGTTCCCGACTGCGACATCACCGGCGAGGAATACCGGCTCGCCTCATGGGACGAACACTCCTGCGTCGTCGCGGGCCGCTGCTGGATCGCCACACGGCCGGAAACCGGCTACATCATCCGCGTCCACCAGCGGGTGACCATCGGCTTTACCGTCGTGGACGACGAGCTGAAGATCAACCTCATCCACATTTCCAACCCCTACGGGGAAATGAAGGATGACGAAGACTTCCCCGCCCGGATCGGCAAACAGAGCTACGAGTACTTCCAGAAGCTTCTCGTGGAAAAGACCCGCCAGATCGACCACCTGAACCGGACCCTCAACTCCGGGCTCAAGGCCAACTGGGACGACGAACACTTTTCCCTTTATTACGTCAACGAGGGGCTGTGCCGGATGCTCGGGTACACCGAGGCCGAGCTGATGGACGTGTGCCACGGACGGATGACCGAGCTGGTCTACCCGCCGGATCTTCCGCAGGCCCTGAGCGACTGCGAGCGCTGCTTCGCCAACTCCCTGACCTACTCCGCCGAATACCGCATGCGGCGCAAGGACGGTTCGCTCATCTGGGTGTGGGACACGGGCAGCAAGAGCAAGAACGAGGACGGCAAAACCGTCATCAACAGCGTCATCGTGGACATCACGGAACAGCGCCGCACCCACGACACCATCCGGCAGCAGCAGACCTTCCTCCAGTCCCTCTACGACACCATGCCCTGCGGGCTGGTCCAGTATTCCCTTGACGGCGTGTTCCTCAACGCCAACACCCACACCTTCGATCTGATCGGATACACGGAAGAACAGTTTCTGGCGGAAACCAACGGCTCCATCCTCGGCATCGTGCATCCCGAAGACGCGGCGATGGCGGCCGGAAACATCGACCGGCTGATCCGGGACAGGCTCCCCAGAAGCTACAACGCCCGCATCGTCCGGCGCGACGGCGACATCCGCTGGATCTGCGCCAGCCTCAACATCATCGAGGACATGGACGGCGTGCCGGTCATTCAGGCCGCCTACTCCGACATCACCGAATTTCAGCGCGTGGAGCGGGAACGCCAGTCCACCTACGCCAGCATCCCCGGCGGCGTCGCCAAGTATCTGGTCGGTTCCCGGATCACCCTGCTCGAAGCCAACGACAACTATTTCCAGATGGTGGGAGGCGTCCGCCGACCGGACTGGATTCCCCTCGAATCCACATTCCCCACCGACCGGAACGCCTATCTGGCGACGCTTCAGGAGGCCGCGGCCGCGGGTGCGCCCGTGGACACGGAACTCCGCTGCCGCCGCCTCGACAACGGCGACACCGTCTGGCTGCACCTCGTCGCCCGTCCCGTGGAATCCCTGCGCGGCGCCACGGTCTACCAATGCGTGTTCATCGACATCACCAAGCAGAAAAACACGCAGATGCAGCTCGACCGGGAACGCGACCGCTACCGGATCGTGATGGAAAACTCGGCCGACGTACTCTACGAGTACGACGTCCGGACCGACGCCGTCGTCTTTTACGAGAACGCCCGCAAAAATCGGGAAAGCGGAATCGTCAAGCATGTCGTCGAGCGGTTTCCCTCGACCATCATCGAAAAACGGCTGGTCCATCCCGACGACGAGGAGCGGGCGATCCGGACGTTCACCGGCGTGCAGTCCGGAAGCGTCGAAGTGCGGATGCGCAATACTCTGAAGGACGGACAGTTCGCGTGGTGCCTGCTTCAGGGCCAGCCCGTCTACGAGAACGGCGGGATCGCCCGCGTGGTCGGCCTTGTCCGCAACATCACCGACACCAAGCGCATCATGGAGGAAAAGGAACGCCTCCAGCGGATTTTCGATCTCGAACTGCGCCGCGACTATGAAAGCATCTGCCAGATAACCCCGGCCACCGGAAGCTACATCATGTACACGCCCGCCGGGGTCCATTACCACGACGTCCCCGAACACGGAGACTTCGAACGGGAAATAGATCAGGCCATCTTCCGCTTCGTCTACAGCGAGGACCGCGAGGTCTGCCTCAAGGAAATGCGGATCGCCGGCATGCTCAAGACGCTCTCCGAAGAGAAGGAAGGCGTCTGCTACTACCGCGTCCACGACAAGGGCTCCCTGCGCTGGAAATGCGCCCGCTACACCTTCTTCGGGAACGACGGCTCCATCCTGCTCAACGTCCGGGACGTGCACGACATCCGCATGGCCCAGCAGAAGGAGGAGAACCGCTTCCGGGCCATCCTGCGCGAAACCTGCGAGTACATCGTGGAAACGGACGTGGAGACCGGGAACTACAGCCTCCACCTGCCGGGGCGGGGCAACCGCTACCCGCTTGAAGCCTGCGCCCGCTACGACGAACTGGTCGCCCGCTATGCGGAACGCTACGTCGCGCCCGCCGATCGCCGGGCCTTCCTCGACACCGTCTCGTTTCCGGCGGCCCTCGACCGGATGCGCCGGGAGGGCGGCTGTTCGATCAGGTACGCGGTGCCGGAGAACGGTGCGACGACCTACAAGACGTGGAACATGTCCCTGTACCGCTACGACGACAACCGGGAATACGTCCTCGCCTACATTCTGGACGTCACCCGGCTCGTGCTGGAGCAGCAGGAAAAGGAACGGGAAGCGGAACGGAACCGGCGGATCATCAAGGACGCTCTCGTGGCCGCCGAACAGGCCAGCCGGGCCAAGTCCGACTTCCTGTCGCGGATGAGCCACGAAATCCGCACGCCCATGAACGCGATCATCGGCATGACCACCATCGCCGCCGCCTCGCTGGACAACAAGGCCAAGATGGCCGACTGCCTCGGCAAGATCGGCCTCTCCTCGCGGTACCTGCTCTCGCTGATCAACGACATTCTGGACATGTCGCGCATCGAGAGCGGCAAGGTCACCATCGCCAACGAGGAAATCGACTTCCGATCCTTCGTGGAGGGCATCACCACGATCATCTACCCGCAGGCGCGGGACAAGGACATCGCCTTCGATCTGAGCATCGAGGGCGTGGTGGAGGAACGCTATCTCGGCGATCCCCTGCGGCTCAATCAGGTGCTCATCAACATTCTCTCCAACGCCCTGAAGTTCACGCCCCAATGGCATTCCGTAAGCCTGACCATCCGGGAGACGCGGCGGGTGCAGAATCGCGCCTATCTGCGGTTCATCGTGCGGGACACCGGCATCGGCATGGAAAAGGACTTGCTGGAGCGCATTTTCGAGCCGTTCGAGCAGGGGGACGCCATCGCCCACCGCTTCGGCGGTTCAGGGCTGGGACTGGCCATCAGCAACAACCTCGTTTCCCTGATGAACGGGCACATTTCAGTGACCTCGAAACCCGGCGCGGGTTCGGAGTTCGTGGTGGAGCTGCCGCTGACCGTACTGCCGGGCAGCCGGCGCGCGCCCGAGGCGGTTCTCGACGATCTGCGCGCGCTGGTCGTGGACGACGATCCCGTGACCTGCGAGCACACGACCCTGATCCTCGAACGCATCGGCGTCAGCGCCGAATACGTCACCTCGGGGCGGGCCGCCATCGACCGCGTCCGGGCCGCCGTGCAGCGCGGGTCGGTCTACGACATCGCGCTGGTGGACTGGAAGATGCCGGACATGGACGGCGTGGAGACGGCCCGCAACATCCGCCGCATCGTCGGCCCGGACACGCTGGTGATCATCATGTCCGCCTATGACTGGACGGAGATCGAAGCCGCCGCCCGCGCCGCCGGAGTGGATTTCTTCATTTCCAAGCCCATGTTCCAGTCCTCGGTGCAGGAGGTGCTGCTCAAGGCCACGCGCTGCCGGAGCAGCCAGCCGCAACGCCCCGCAGTGGAAGAGGATTTTTCCGGACGCCGCATCCTGCTGGTGGAGGACAACGAAATCAACATGGAAATCGCGCGCACGCTGCTCGAATTCCGCAACGCCGCTGTGGACGGGGCCATCAACGGACAGGAAGCCGTGGACCGGTTCCTCGCCTCGCCCGAGGGCTACTACGACGCCGTCCTCATGGACGTGCGGATGCCCGTCATGAACGGGCTGGAGGCCACCCGCGCCATCCGCGCGCTGGACCGCCCGGACGCCAGCACGGTCCCCATCCTCGCGATGACCGCCAACGCCTTTGCCGAGGACATCGAGAAGTCCCGCAAGGCGGGCATGAACGAGCATCTTGCCAAGCCCATCGAGACGGAGACGCTCTACGCGCGTCTGGGGCATTATTTCAGGAAAGCGGATCGGAAATAACATTGGGGAGTGGAGAGGGTACCTTTCTAGCGGCA
>CAUHBW010000026.1 GCA_959604115.1 uncultured Bilophila sp.
TTTGGTGAAAAACCTCTTCCCCCCCCCCCCCCCCGACCCCCCTCCTCTCCTTTTCCAAAGACTTTTGACGTTATCGAATCCCTGACCACAGATTGCCCTGAAACCTTGGACGGTCGCCCGTCCTTTGAGTCTCTTGAAGGAAGAGAAGAAGCTCCCTCTACCGGATCGGCTGACGTCCTTCCCGCGTTTTCACGAGAGACGGGGGAAGGACGTGAGGCGCCCCCTCCCTGCGAAAGAGGCGCTCCACTCCGTCCGCGTGGAAACGTCTTGGGAAGGGAGGGGGGCCGGGGGGGGGGGGGGGGTAAACTTTCTCCAGAAAGGTTTCCCCATCCCTCCCCCGGTTCTCCGCCCCCTCTCTCGCTTTCCGGCAAAAACGGCGAGGGACGCCGGTCCATGCCGCCCACGGCGTCGATGTAGGCGTCCTCAAGACGCGGAACGGCGGGAAGCAGGTCCGCTCCGGAACGGGAGAACGGCCCGTCGTGCGGATCGCGGAACACCACCCGGATGTGGCTGCCCTGAATGAGCGCGTCGCGGATGTCCGGCTCCTGCTGCCAGTGCGCCAGCATCCGGCGCGCCTCGCCGGGCGGCGGCGTGAAGGCGAAGACCCGCTTCGCCACGCGCTCCGTAAAACCGGCGGGAGGCCCCTGATACACGAGCCTCCCCTGCTCCAGCATGAGCACGTGGGCGCACCGCTCCGCCTCGTCCATGTAGGCCGTGGACCAGAGCACCGACATGCCGCCTACGGCGAGATCGGACACCATCTTCCACAGTTCGCGCCGGGACAGCGGGTCGACGCCCACCCCCGGCTCGTCAAGCAGGAGCAGGCGCGGCGTGGTCAGCAGTGCGCAGGCGAGGCCGAGCTTCTGCTTCATGCCGCCCGACAGTTTGCCCGCCAGCCGTTCCGTGAACGGCTTGAGCGAGGTGAACGCCAGCAGCTTCTCGAACATGGCGGAGCGGTCCGGCTCCTCAAGGCCGCGCAGTTCGGCATGCAGATTCAGATTGTCGATGACGGAAAGGTCTTCATAGAGGCCGAAACGCTGCGGCATGTACCCGACGTCGTGCAGGATGCCCGCCGCATCGGCGGGGCTTCCCGGCGCGCGGCCAAGTACCTCGACCGAGCCCGAGGTCGGCAGCAGCAACCCGGCGAGGAGCCGCATGAGCGTGGTCTTGCCCGCCGCGTCGGGGCCGACGAGCCCCACGACCCGACCGGAAGGCACGTCCGCCGTCAGCGTGTCCAGCGCGGGAGGCGTGCCCGGCGGCACGTCCGGGAACGCCTTGGAAACGCCCTGAAGCCGGATGACCGCCTCCGGGGACGCGCTCACGGCCTGCCCCCGTCCTTGCGGAGCGTCACGGTGACGGGCATGCCCTGCCGCATCACGTTGTCGGGATCTTCGGCGACGACGCGGAAACGGAACACCAGATCGTTGCGCACTTCCTTGGTTTCCACGGTCTTGGGCGTAAATTCGGCGGTCGGGGAGATGAACCCGATCCGGCCCCGGTAGGTCTTGTCCGGCGTGGCGTCGATGGACAGAAGCACCTCCTGCCCCGGACGGATATTGCCGAGATTGGGCTGGGTGACGTAGGCGCGTATCCATACGGGATTGTTCAGGGTTACGGCGTAGATGGTCTGCCCGCCCTGCACCACGGCCCCGATTTCGTGCACACGGGTGAGAACCACGCCGTCCTGCGGGGCGAACAGTTCGGTATCCTGCAAGTTCGTGGTCGCACCGGCGAGTTCGGCGCGGGCGGCCTCCACGGCGGCCTTCTGGCGTTCGACGTCTTCGGTGCGGTAGCCGCTTTCCATGAGCTGCAACTGTTCGCGGGCTGCGTTGCGGCGGGACAGCGCGTCCCCGTAGGCCGCGCGGGCGTCGTCGAGATCCTTCTGGGCCACGGCGCTCTGCCGCCGCAGCCGTTCGAGACGCCGCAGATTGCCCGCCGCGTTGACGTACACGGCCTGCGCGCCGTTCAGCGTGGCGCGGGCCTGCTCAATGTCTTCGGTGCGGTAGCCCGCAAGCATCTTCGCCAGCTCGATTTCCTGCATGGAAAGCTGCGCCGCCGCCCGGTTGAATACGTCCTCGTAGGGCTTGGCGTCGAGACGCGCGAGGCGTTCTCCGGTCTTCACCACGTCGCCCTCTTCCTTGAAGAGTTCGGTGACGCGCCCGCCCACACGGAAGCCGACCTCCACCTGCCGGATATCCACGTTGCCGTACAGCGTCAGCAGATCCGAAGGCTGCCGTTTCCCGTCGTACAGCCACCAGACGCCTCCGGCGACGCAAACGATGACGACGAGACTCAGGATGATGCGCTTCAACATGGATGCCTCCGACATGAAGAGTCAGGAAAAATCGGGACGGCTCGGAACGCCGGTTCCGCGCCGCGCGGCGGCCTCGAAACGGGCTGGGGGCACGGGACGAACGCCCCGGAACGGCGACCGGATGCGGGACTCCAACAAGCCGTCCCGCATGAAAGAATACGGCAAGGCCATCCGTCAAGTCAAATCAAAATTTCAATTCTGAATTTGACTTGGAAGCCGTCTTTTCCTACAAGAGAACCATGACCAATCCAACCGCACCCTTTTCCCGCCCCAGACGCGCGCAACGCCGCGACGGACGTTCGACCCGGGCCGTCGTGCTCGACGCCGCCGGGAAAGTCTTTGCCGAACGCGGATTCGGCGAGGCCACCAGCAAAGAAATATGCGAACGCGCCGGAACAAACAATGCCGCCGTGAATTATTATTTCGGCGGCAAGGAAGGCTTGTATGAGGAAGTTCTGGTCGAAGCGCACCGGCAGATGCTGAGTCTGGAGGATCTGAACGACATCGTCGCGTCCGACGCGCTCCCCGAAGACAAGCTGCGCGTGTTCCTCGGGCACATCATCCGTACCGCGATGAACGCGCCCGAACTGTGGGGCATCAGAATCTTTCTGCGCGAACTGGCCTCGCCGTCGCCGTTCGTGCCCGGATTCATCCGCACGACGGCCCTCCCCAAGTCTCGCAAGCTCCGGGAACTGGTGTCCGCCGTCACCGGCCTTCCGCCGGATTCCGCGACGGTGCAGCGGGCCACGGCGCTGGTGGTCATGCCCTGCATGGGGCTCATTCTCTTTCCGGAAAAACTGCGTACCGTCATTCTCCCCGCCAGCGCCTCCGACGCGGAGGGTCTGCTTGAGGACATGCTGACGTACATGCTCGGCGGGCTTCACGCGCTGGGCGAGGCGAGGCCCGCGCCGCCGGACGACGAAACGGACGCCCGCGCCTGAGATTCCCCCCTCAAAAAAAGAAACGGGGAGGCTGAGCCTCCCCGCGAAACGAACGGCGATGCCGCCCGTCTACATCTTCTTGGCGTCCCGGAGCATCTTCACGGCGCAGAAGTTGCCGCACATGGCGCAGGCTTCCTCATGCTTGTGGGGCTCGCGGCGCTTGTCGAGGATCACCGGATCGATGGCGGCCTCGCGCATGCCGTTCCAGTCGAGGGCCATGCGGGCCTTGGCCATTTTGGCCTCGCGGGCGAGGGCGTGGGGACGGCCAAGGGCCACTTCTCCGGCCTGCGCCGCCACACGGGAGGCCATGATGCCCTGCCGCACGTCGTCCATGTCGGGCAGCGTCAGGTGTTCGGCGGGGGTCAGGTAGCACAGGAAGTCCACGCCCGCGCGAACCGCCATCGCGCCGCCGATGGCTCCGGCGATGTGGTCGTAGCCCGGCGAGGAGTCGATGGTCAGCGGTCCGAGCACGTAGAGCGGCGCGCCGTGGGTCAGCTTCTTGATGCCGATGATCTGCGTCTCGACTTCGCTCATGGGCACGTGGCCGGGGCCTTCAATCATGCACTGTACGCCGTATTCGAGGCCGCGCTTGGCGAGCGCGCCGAGGGTCATGACCTCTTCCCACTGCGCGGCGTCGCCCGCGTCGCAGCCCGCGCCGGGACGCAGGCCGTCGCCGAGCGACAGGGTCACATTGTACTTGCGGGCCAGTTCGAGCAGACGGTCATAGCCGGTCAGCAGCGGATTTTCCTTGTCGTTCTTGAGCATCCAGCGGGCAAGGATGGACCCGCCCCGCGACACGATGCCGAGCGCGCGCTCGCCCCGGGCGGCCCATTCGGCTCCCCGGCGGGTGAGGCCGCAGTGCAGGGTCATGAAGTCCACGCCCTGCTCCGCCTGCATCTCGACTTCCGCGAACAATTCCTCGGGATCGATGTCGGCGGGATCGATGTCCTTGTCGATGTAACGCTGGGCCACGGAATACAGCGGCACGGTGCCGAGCGGCAGCGGCGTGCGGGAGAGCATTTCCTTGCGGATGGACATGAGATCCCCGGCGATGGACAGGTCCATGACGGTATCGGCTCCGGCCTGCTGGGCGACGTCGAGCTTGCGCATTTCGCAGCCGGGATGGTTCTGGAAGGGCGAGGTGCCGATGTTGGCGTTGACCTTCACCCGGCTCGGCTGCCCGACGAGAATGGGCTTGACGTTCGGATGGTTGGGATTGCCGAGCAGGACCATGGTTCCCGCTTCGATGGCCGAAGTGATGGCTTCCGGCGTCAGTCCCTCGTGCTCGGCCAGCGCGGGCAGGTGCGCGGCGAGCAGGCCCTGAAGGGCCGCGTTCTGGGTAATGATGGACACTCGAGACTCCTCGTTGAAAATGCCGCCGAGCCGATGCGGGGCGGCAGCTAAGGGGATACGGCTTTCGCTGTCCGCGGCATTGTGCCGCAGGAAGCCGTTCTTCGCAAGCAGTCACCGCGTATGATAAATCATCCCGAGCGGGTGCGCGGCCTTGCCTTCTCACCGCTCCGGCCTTACTTTCCGGAGAAATGCAAGCAATCCGGCGCGCGGCTCCTTCCGGAGACACGCGCGGCGCTTCCGTCTTGGGAAGCAGCCCGGAAAGGAGTTGCCCATGCCTTCATTCAAAAAGTTGCTGACAGGAGCCTTCATGACCCTTTTTCTGGGAGCGGGAGCCGCCATCGCCGCGACGCCCTCCGCTCCGGGGACCGCGTCCGACATCGTCCCGGTCATCCCCGATCCGCTTTCCGGGAAGGAGGAGCAGGTCACCCGGCTGCCCAACGGGCTTTCCGTCCTTATTCTGAAGGATACCCGTTTTCCCCTCGTCTCCACCCGGCTCTACGTGCACGCGGGTTCCGCGTACGAAACGCCGGATCAGGCGGGCATCAGCCACGTGCTCGAACACATGGTGTTCAAGGGCACGGACAGCCGCCCCAAGAGCGCGATCAGCCAGGAAGTGGAGTCCGCGGGCGGCTATCTGAACGCCGCCACCAGCTATGACTACACCGTGTACATCACCGACATGCCCGCCCGGCACTGGAAGCTCGGCATGGACGTGGCGCGCGACATGGCCTTCCACCCCACCCTCGATCCCAAGGAGCTGGAGTCCGAAAAGGACGTCATCGTCGCCGAACTCCAGCGCGGCGAGGACAATCCGGGCAGCCGCATGTTCAAGACGCTGCTTTCCGACACACTGAAGGGCACGCCCTACGAGCGGCCCATCATCGGTTTCGAAAAGACCATCCGCGCCTTGACCGTACAGAACCTGCGCGACTACATCGCCAAATACTACCAGCCCCAGAACATGCTGCTGGTGGTCGTGGGCAACGTCGATCCCGCCGAAGTCCTCGCGGAGGCGGAACGCCTGTTCGCCCCCTACAAGAACACCTCGCCGCTCAAGGAAGTCATGCCCTACGAGGCCGACCGCCTTCCGCTGGCCGACGCGCCCCGGATGGTGGTGCAGCCCGGCCCGTGGAACAAGGTCTATCTCGCCGCGGCCCTGCCCGTGCCCGGCTCGTCGAGCTACCAGTCCGCCACGCTGGACGTGCTGGCCTACCTGCTCGGCGGCGACCGCACCAGCCTGTTCTACCGTACCTATAAATACGAACGCCAGCTCGTGGACAGCATCAGCGTCTCCAACGCGGGCTTCGAGCGCATCGGCGCGTTCGTGGTTTCGGCGGAGCTCGACGCCGACAAGGTGGTCCCGTTCTGGACCGCGCTGACCAAGGATTTCGCCGCGCTGGACGCCTCGAAGTTCACGAAGGAAGAACTGGAGCGCGCCAAGCTGAACCTTGAGGACGATCTGTACCGCTCCAAGGAAACGCTCGCCGGACTGGCCTCCAAGATCGGCTACTTCCAGTTCTTCCAAGGCGGCGATCAGGGCGAGCGCAACGCCATCGAAGCTCTCCGCAACGTGGACAACGGCATGCTGAAGGAAGCCCTCGCCACGTGGGTCCGCCCCGAACGCCTGACCACCGTGATCATGCCGCCCAAGGACGTCAACCTGCCCGACATGCAGGCCATTCTCGACAAGGAATGGAAGGCCGGAGCGAAGACGGCCCCCACGGCGTCCGCGCAGGCGGGCAAGACCGAAGTGGTCGAAATCGGCAAGGGCCGCACCGTGGTCCTCATCCCGGACAAGACCCTGCCCTACGTCTCCGCGAACCTCACCTTCTCCGGCGGCGACGCGCTGTTGCAGCCGACCGAGCAGGGACTGTCCGCGCTCGCCTCCAACGTGCTGACCAAGGGCACGGCCAAGCGCGGCGCCACCGAAATGCAGGCGTTCCTCGCGGATCGCGCGGCGGGCCTCGCGGCCTCGTCCGGTCGCAAGACCTTCTCGGTGCACCTTTCCACACCCGCGCGCTTCAACAAGGAGCTGTTCGGGCTGCTCGGCGAGGTGGTTGCCTCCCCCGCGTTCAGCAAGGACGAAACCGAACGCGGCATCAAGGATCAGATTGCGGCGATCAAATCCCGCGAGGACCAGCCCCTCGGACTGGCCTTCCGCAAGCTGCCGCCCTTCCTGTTCCCGGACAGCGTGTACGGCTACCTTCAGCTTGGCACCATCGAGAACGTGCGGAAATACGACGACGCGCGGCTCCGCGCCTTCTGGGATCGCCAGAAGACCCGTCCGTGGGTGCTCGCCGTGGCGGGCGACTTCGACCGCGACGCGGTGTTGGCCTTCGCCGCAAGCCTGCCCGCTCCGGATACGGGCAAGGTCGACGTGCCCGTGCCCGCGTGGGGCACGACGCCCGAACTCGACATCCCCATGCCGGGCCGCAATCAGGCGCACCTCATGCTGATCTTCAAGACCGCGCCCGAAGCCAGCCCGGACACGCCCGCGCTCGATCTGCTCGAAGCGTCCCTCGGCGGCATGGGCGGCCCCCTGTTCCGCGATCTGCGCGACAAGCAGGGCCTCGGCTACACCGTCACCGTCTTCAATCGCCAAAGCTCCGAAAACGGCTATATGGTGTTCTACATCGGCACCGAACCCGGCAAGATGGCGCAGGCGGAAGAGGGATTCAGGCGGATCATCGCGGATCTGCACAAGAACCTCCTCCCGGAAGAGGACGTCAATCGCGGCAAAAACCAGCTTGAAGGCGACTACTACCGCAACCTCCAGAGCCTCGGCAGCCGCTCCGGCGAGGCCGCGGCCCTCATGATGGAGGGATATCCGCTCTCCTTCACCAAGGATCAAATAGAAAAGAGTAAAAACGTAACTCCTGAACAACTCAGGGAAATCGTCAAAAAGTACCTTGATCCGGCCTCGGCGTACACGATAAAAGTCTTGCCTTAATTTCAAAACAGCCCTATAGATTCGGTCGCGGGTACGGAAACGGCCCGCGCCCGAATCCGTTTATCGGATTTGCGGGGTTGCCCAGATAACGGCAGACAGGCCGACACGCCCGTTTTCCGATTATTTTTGCGACGGGGACATTTTTCGCTTGCCAAACCAAATCGGATTGTGTAAGAGCTAATCCCTGTTGCTGGTGTAGCTCAACTGGCAGAGCAGCTGATTTGTAATCAGCAGGTTGCGGGTTCGAGTCCCATCACCAGCTCCATCAAGCCGCAAGGCTTCCGGTTCGCCGGTGGAGCACAGCGGAAGCGATTCCGCGCGCATCAACCAAAACAGATTGCATTGGCCCTGTTTTGGTTCTCAGAGTGGAGGGGTTCCCGAGTGGCCAAAGGGAACAGACTGTAAATCTGTCGTCGTGAGACTTCGGAGGTTCAAATCCTCCCCCCTCCACCAGATTTGAGAAAGCTGACACGGCTGTAGGAGACAGGCCCCAATCCTGTCAGGGGACTACGGCATACAGGCGGGAATAGCTCAATGGCTAGAGCATCAGCCTTCCAAGCTGAGGGTTGCGAGTTCGAGTCTCGTTTCCCGCTCCACACCTGCCTTATCCCTTACTCTCCCCATTTTGCCGTGCCTTAACGTATCGGGATGCCAGAGCACTGCCGGATTGACGGCATGTGTATGGATGGTCTTGCGACGCCATAGGCTCTGTCCCCATAAAATCCGTTATCTTTTGCAACCAAGAAGGGAGACCGTCATGGGTAAAGAAAAATTTACGCGTACCAAGCCTCATATGAACATTGGTACCGTCGGTCACATCGACCACGGCAAGACCACTCTGACCGCCGCCATCACCAAAGTCGCTGCCATGAAGCAGGGCGGTAAGTTCATCGCGTACGACGAAATCGACAAGGCTCCGGAAGAAAAGGAACGTGGTATCACCATTTCCACCGCCCACGTCGAATACGAAACCGACAACCGTCACTACGCCCACGTGGACTGCCCCGGTCACGCCGACTACATCAAGAACATGATCACCGGTGCCGCTCAGATGGACGGCGCGATCATCGTGGTCGCCGCCACCGACGGTCCCATGCCCCAGACCCGTGAGCACATCCTGCTCGCCCGTCAGGTCGGCGTGCCTCACCTCGTCGTGTTCATGAACAAGTGCGACCTGGTCGACGACCCCGAACTGCTCGAACTGGTGGAAATGGAAGTTCGCGAACTCCTCACCACCTACGGCTATCCCGGCGACGACATCCCGGTTGTCCGCGGTTCCGCCCTCAAGGCTCTGGAATCCGACAGCGCCGATTCTCCCGACGCCCAGTGCGTGCTTGAACTGCTCGCCGCTTGCGACAGCTACTTCCCGGATCCGGTCCGCGAAACCGACAAGCCCTTCCTGATGCCCATCGAAGACGTGTTCTCCATCTCCGGCCGCGGCACCGTGGTCACCGGTCGTGTGGAACGCGGCGTCGTCAAGGTCGGCGAAGAAGTCGAAATCGTGGGTATCCGTCCCACCGTGAAGACCACCGTCACCGGCGTTGAAATGTTCCGCAAGCTGCTTGATCAGGGTGAAGCCGGCGACAACATCGGCGCTCTGCTCCGCGGCACGAAGCGTGACGAAGTGGAACGCGGCCAGGTTCTCGCCGCCCCCAAGACCATCACGCCTCACAAGAAGTTCAAGGCTGAAGTGTACGTTCTGTCCAAGGAAGAAGGCGGCCGTCACACCCCGTTCTTCACCGGCTATCGTCCCCAGTTCTATTTCCGTACCACCGACATCACCGGCGTGATCGCCCTTGAAGAAGGTGTGGAAATGGTTATGCCCGGCGATAACGCTACCTTCAATGTCGAACTCATTCACGCCATCGCCATGGAAAAGGGCCTCCGCTTCGCTATCCGCGAAGGTGGCCGTACCGTCGGCGCCGGCGTTGTGACGGAAATCGTGGAGTAAAGACATGCGCGTCAACATCCTGCTCGCTTGCACCGAATGCAAGCGCCGCAATTACGCCACGGTCAAGAACAAGAAGAACACGACCGGCCGCGTCGAACTGAAGAAGTACTGCCCTTGGTGCAGGACTCACACGGTTCACCGCGAAACCCGGTAGTGACTTCATAAACGCAGGGCAGTAGCTCTAACGGCTAGAGCGGCGGTCTCCAAAACCGCATGTTGGGGGTTCGAATCCCTCCTGCCCTGCCATTTTCATTTCTGCAGGAACGTATCATGACCAAGAAACCGACGACAGCACAGGATGAAAAATCCGAAGGCCTCACGGCCAAGGTGAAAGACTTCAAGAATTATCTTGAGCTGTCCAGGACTGAACTCCGCAAGGTGACTTGGCCCACCGCCAAGGAAACCCGTACGACCAGTCTGGTGGTGTTGGCCTTCGTCGTTGTCATGGCGATCTTCCTCGGCGTTGTCGATCTCGGGCTCTCCAAACTCATCTCCTTCATTCTCGCAGCCTAAGTGGAGGGGTCCATGATCGAAGAAAACAACGCGTCCTCCGGGGCGGTCGAATCGTCTGCCCAACAGTCCCAAGCAGAAGAACAGTCCACGCAGTCCGAACTGACCGCGCAGGATATTTTGGCGGCTTCCACCGTCCAGACCGAACTCAGCGCGGGCAATCAGGATACCGGCAAATCCCGCTGGTACATTGTCCACACCTACTCCGGTTTTGAGCAGCGGGTCGAGGCCACCATCAAGGAAATGATGCGCAATGCCCAGGACAACGGCCTCATCCATGAGGTTGTGGTTCCCACCGAAAAGGTGATCGAACTGGGCAAGGGCGGCGCAAAGCGCACCACCACGCGCAAGTTTTACCCCGGCTACATCATGCTCCGCATGACCATGACCGACTATTCTTGGCACCTTGTGCAGAGCATTCCCAAGGTGACGGGATTTGTGGGCGGCAAAAACCGTCCTGCTCCCATGAAGGACGAGGAAGCGGCCCGCATCCTTTCCCTCATGGAAACCCGCCAGGAACAACCCCGTCCCAAGTTCAGCTTCGAACGGGGCGACGACGTCCGCGTCATCGACGGGCCTTTCGGCGGCTTCAACGGCGTTGTTGAAGACGTGAACTACGACAAGGGCAAGCTTCGGGTGTCCGTGTCCATCTTCGGCAGACAGACGCCCGTGGAACTGGACTTCATCCAGGTCTCCAAGGGTTAACGATCGCTTGCAGTCTGCGGCCGCATGTGCCGTATTAATAGAGGTTGAAAGACAATGGCCAAGAAAGAAGTTGCCAAAATCAAGTTGCAGATTCCCGCTGGCGCTGCGAACCCCTCGCCGCCAGTAGGTCCCGCCCTCGGTCAGCACGGCCTGAACATCATGCAGTTCTGCAAGGAGTTCAACGCCCGTACCATGGAACAGAAGGGCATGATCATTCCTGTGGTCATCACCGCCTTCGCTGACCGTTCCTTCACCTTTATCACCAAGACCCCGCCGGCCGCAGTGCTGGTGATGAAAGCGGCCAAGGTGGAAAAGGGTTCGGGCGAACCCAACCGTACCAAGGTGGGCAGCATTTCCATGCAGCAAGTGGAAGAGATCGCCAAGCTGAAGCTCCCCGATCTCAACGCCAACAACATGGAAGCCGCCGTCAAGTCCATCATGGGTACCGCCCGCAGCATGGGCATCGAGATCAAGTAAGGATCTCCACCGCGTCAGTCGTACTGCCCTTCCTTGAATCAAGGATTCGGCAGGAGATGTTGGAAGACCAGCTTTTGAAAGGATAGAGCAATGCCCTTCGGGAAAAAATATCGCAAAGCGGTGGACGGCCTCGACCTCTCCCAGCGCTTTTCGGTGGAAGAAGCCGTAGAAAAGTCTCTCGGTGCCGCTTTCGCCAAATTTGATGAAACTGTGGACGTGGCCATCGGCCTCGGCGTTGACCCCAAATACTCCGACCAGATGGTGCGCGGTGCCGTCTCCCTGCCTCACGGCCTGGGCAAGACCGTTCGCGTCGCCGTGTTCTGCAAGGGCGAAAAGGAAGCCGAGGCTCGCGCCGCCGGCGCCGATATCGCCGGTGCAGAAGAACTCGTCGCCAAGATCAAGGAAGGCTGGCTGGAATTCGACGCCGCCGTCGCCACCCCCGACGTCATGGCCCTCGTCGGCCAGGTCGGTCGCGTGCTCGGCCCCCGCGGCCTGATGCCCAACGCCAAGACCGGCACCGTAACCTTCGACGTCGCCAACGCCGTCAAGGAACTCAAGGCCGGACGCGTCGACTTCAAGGTCGACAAGGCTGGCGTGCTCCACGCTCCCCTTGGCAAGGTTTCCTTCGGTCCCGAAAAGATTCTTGGCAACCTCAAGGCTCTTGTCGAAACCGTCAACCGCCTGAAGCCTTCCGCCGCCAAGGGCACCTACATGAAAAACATGGCTGTCTCCACCACCATGGGCCCCGGCTTCAAGGTGGATATGGCTCTGGTTAAAAAGTTCATCGAAGGCTAACCCCTTTGAGAACAAAAACGGTCCGCGAGGGCCGTTTTTGGCAATGGATTGGGAATTCGAGTCGAAGACGGCAGGCGGGGAAACCCTCAATGATGCCTGCTCAGACGCTTTCTTTGGCTCGGCTTTCCACTGCGAAGGTTCCTTCGGAGCCTTCAAGCAACCCCTAACGTGAAGGAGATTCACGTGAACAAGTCTGAAAAAGCTGCCCTGATTGCGCAGATTAAGGCGAAAGCCGACGCTGCCTCTTTTGTGGTAGTGACAGATTTCAAGGGGATGACGGTGGAAGAGCTGACGCGGCTCCGTGCGAAACTCTATGAGTGCGGCGGCGAGTATCTCGTCGTCAAAAACACGTTGGCCCGCATCGCCCTCACCGATGGTATGCATGATTCCGTCAAGGACATGTTCAAGGAAAACTGCGGCATCGCCCTGGCCTCTCAGGATCCGGTGGCGGTCGCCAAGGCTGTTTCCGAGTTCGCCAAGACCAGCAAGCTGTTTACTGTTCGTCACGCCAGCCTCGAAGGCAAGGTGCTCTCCGCCGCTCAGGTGGACGCTCTCGCCAAGCTGCCCGGAAAGCAGGAACTCCTTGGTCAGGTTCTCGGCACCATGAACGCCGTGCCTACCAATTTCGTCTCCCTGTTTGCCAACATGGTTCGTCCTCTTATGTACGCCCTCAAGGCGATCGAAGAGAAAAAGGCTGCCTAGGCAACCCGTTAAACACCCAAGCCAAAGTCTCAAAGGAGCAATCCCATGGCCGTTACCAAAGAAGAAGTCGTTGAATTTATCGCCAACATGACCGTCCTCGAACTCTCCGAATTCATCAAGGAACTCGAAGAAAAGTTCGGCGTGTCCGCTGCCGCTCCCGCCGCCGCCATGATGGTGGCCGCTCCCGCCGAAGCCGCTGCTCCGGCTGAAGAAAAGACCGAATTCGACGTCGTCCTGAAGGCCGCCGGCGCCAACAAGATCGGCGTCATCAAGGTTGTCCGCGCTCTGACCGGCCTCGGCCTGAAGGAAGCCAAGGACAAGGTTGACGGCGCTCCCTCCACCCTGAAGGAAGCCGTGTCCAAGGAAGAAGCCGAAGAAGCCAAGAAGCAGCTGGTGGAAGCCGGCGCTGAAGTTGAAGTGAAGTAAGTTCACTTTATATGCGCTTTCAAAGGCGGTGCGGGTTTGTCCCGCGCCGCCTTTTCATTTCGCGACACGCCCGGGCTCACATGCGCTCGCGGCTTCTGCGGAGTTCCTTTTGGAGCGCCGCCCCGTACCCGAGCCCTGTCCCCACCCCGGAAAGGACCGAGGAGGCAATCCAGAGTTCCCACGACGCGCCATAACGAAGCAAGACGTCGTCGCCGCCGAAGCAGACGGCAAGCCCGACGAAACCGATGCCCCCGATCACGTAGCCGGCGACTTCCACCGCGCGTCTCCGCTTGGCGAACAAAGCGAACAGAATGCCGATTACGGCGGCGGGAATCAGAAAAAGCAGGACAAGCAACACCTCGTCGTACGACATGACGCCTCCGGATATCGAAAGGTCAAAAAAATTTCCGCTTCCGCCCGTGCGGATCGAACAGCGCGGCGTCAATCGCCCTTTCCGCGGAACCACGCGTCACGGGGGCAAGTGCGTCCTCTTTCCGGAGGACGCGTGCCACGAGCCAGACGCGCCGCCGAAACAGGTCACGCCTCCGGCCGCCGGCATCAACAGCACCCAGGCGAAAAGTCCGTAGCCGTCCCGGCAGGCCGTAAAGGACAACGCGCCGCAGGGCAGGCCGGCAAGTCCGAACGCAAGGACGACAAGGCCCAATCTCTTTCCGAAACGTCCTCCGAATGCGGCGCCGATACAAATGCCGAGGCCGAGAGGCAGTCCCAAGGCGAGGAAAAAAAGAGAAGCGGACCGTTCATACGCGTCTCCCGAACATCTCCGACTCATGGCGAAACCGGAGGTGAAAGGAGGGCGCCCCGTCCACGCGGCGGTCCGCAATGGCGTCACCCGGTCTCCTTCCTCTATGAGCCTTTCCGGCAACTCGCAGAAGAACGAAACAGCCTTCCGGCAACCCTCGAACGGAGGAAATCTGCCGCCGTTTCAACACGTTTCACGGGATAAGAGAAAAGATCTGGACGCGGGGAAAAGGGGACGCTCCCCGGAAAGCCAACTTCTCCTCCATGTTCGCAGCTTTTCCACTATACAAAAACCATGCCCCAGATGAAGATTTTTTGCTTTATAAAGAAAAAAAACTTGCCTTTGTTGCGATTTCTTCTTATCTTTTCGAATTCACGCGACACGTACTAGGGGTGGTATCTGTTCCAATTTTCTGCACTAACGCGGGTATCATCAGTCGACAACAGCCCTCCGGAGTTTCTGGAGGGTAACTATGTTGTCGACCTTGTTGCGTTTTTTATACATGAATGATTCCGAGAGCGCGCAACCCGGGCACGCTCCGGCTTTTGCCGACCAACCTTCTCAGAGGTGAAATGATGGGTCAGCTTACCAAACAATTTGGCAAGATCAAGGTTGAGGTGGAGATTCCCCACTTGCTCAACCTGCAGGTGGACTCCTACCGGAAATTCATGCAGGAGGGACGGATTGAACGTCTCCCCGATGAAGGTCTGGAAGGGGTCTTCCGTTCTGTCTTCCCAATCGAAGACTTCAACCGTACCGCCAGCCTCGAATTCGTCAGCTACGAAATCGGCGAGCCCAAGTACGATCAGGCGGAATGCATTTCCAAGGGTCTTACCTATGAATCCCCGGTGCGCATCAAGGTCCGCCTCGTCGTCTACGACGTGGACGACGAGACCGAAGCCCGCACCGTTCGCGATATCAAGGAACAGGACATCTATTTCGGAACCCTGCCCCTGATGACCGAAAAGGGAACCTTCATCATCAACGGGACCGAGCGCGTCATCGTCAACCAGCTGCAGCGTTCGCCCGGCATCATCTTCGAGCACGACGGCGGCAAGACGCACACCAGCCGCAAGGTGCTCTACTCCTGCCGCGTGATCCCCATGCGCGGCTCGTGGCTCGACTTCGACTTCGACCACAAGGACATCCTGTACGTCCGCATCGACCGGCGCCGCAAGATGCCCGCCACGATCCTGCTCAAGGCCATGGGCATGAGCAAGACCGAAATCCTCGACTGCTTCTACGAAAAGGAAATCTACGAGCTTGAGGACGACGGCCGGGTTTCCTGGCACTTCAATCCCAAGCTGCACCGCAAGGAAGCCGCCTTCGCCGACATTGCCGACAAGGAAGGCAACGTGCTGGTGAAGGCCGGAAAGCCCATCACCAAGCGCGCGTGGCGCCAGATGGAAGCCGCCGGCATCGACAAGATCGAAGTGGCCCCCGAAACGCCGCTCGGCCTGTTCCTCGCCGAAGACCTCGTCGACAACGCCACCGGCGAAATCCTCGCCGAGGCCGCCGACGAAATCACCGCCGGGCTCATCGACGCCTGCCGCGAGGCCGGGCTCACGGGCCTCGTCGCGCTGCACACCCGCGGCACCGATACCTCTTCCTCCATCCGCGACACTCTGGTGCAGGACAAGACGCCCACCATGGAAAAGGCGCAGGAGGAAATCTATCGCCGTCTGCGTCCGAGCTCCCCGCCGACCCCGGAAATCGCCGCGTCGTTCTTCGACAACCTGTTCCGCAACGGCGACTACTACGACCTGTCGCCCGTGGGCCGCTACAAACTCAACCAGCGTCTGAACAAGACCGACCACGCCGACCTGCGCACCCTCGCCGACGACGACATCCTCGACGCCATCAAGGTGCTCGTCCAGCTGAAGGACAGCCACGGCCCCGCCGACGACATCGACCACCTCGGCAACCGTCGCGTGCGCCTCGTGGGCGAACTGGTGGAAAACCAGTACCGCATCGGCCTTGTGCGCATGGAGCGCGCGATCAAGGAACGGATGAGCATTCAGGAAGTGGCCACGCTCATGCCCCACGACCTGATCAATCCGAAGCCCGTCGCCGCCGTGCTCAAGGAGTTCTTCGGCACCTCCCAGCTGTCGCAGTTCATGGACCAGACCAACTCCCTCTCGGAAGTGACGCACAAGCGCCGCCTCTCGGCTCTGGGCCCCGGCGGTCTGACCCGCGAACGCGCCGGATTTGAAGTCCGAGACGTCCACGTGTCGCACTACGGCCGCATCTGCCCCATCGAAACGCCCGAAGGCCCGAACATCGGTCTGATCGTCTCCCTGACGACCTACGCCAAGGTGAACGACTACGGCTTCATCGAAACGCCGTACCGCGTCATCCGCGACGGCTACATGACCGACGAGTTCGTGCACCTCGACGCGTCCCGCGAAACGGGCCACGTCATCGCGCAGGCCAACGCCGCCGTGGACGAAAACCGCCGTCTCGTGGACGACTACGTCACCGCCCGCGTCGGCGACGACGTGCTCATGGCCGCCCGTGAGGAAATCACCCTCATGGACATTTCGCCGAGCCAGATGGTGTCCATCTCGGCCGCGCTGATCCCGTTCCTCGAACACGACGACGCCAACCGCGCGCTCATGGGTTCCAACATGCAGCGTCAGGCCGTGCCCCTGCTCCGTTCCGAACGTCCCCTCGTGGGCACCGGCATGGAAGTGGACGTGGCCCGCGACTCCGGCGCGTGCATCCTCGCGGAAGGCTCCGGCGTGGTCCACTACGCCGACGCCAACCGGATCATCGTGGCCTACGACGATCCCGCGCTCTACCCCAACATGGGCGGCGTGCGCGCGTACGACCTGCTGAAGTTCCACAAGTCCAACCAGAACTCCTGTTTCGGCCAGGTGCCTTCCTGCGTGCCCGGACAGGTGGTCAAAAAGGGCGACGTGCTCGC
This sequence comes from uncultured Bilophila sp., assembly GCA_959604115.1. GTDB lineage: Bacteria > Desulfobacterota > Desulfovibrionia > Desulfovibrionales > Desulfovibrionaceae > Bilophila. The sequence continues at coordinate 16,811 of CAUHBW010000026.1, forward strand.
CGACGGCCCCGCCATCCATGACGGCGGCCTCGCGCTCGGCAAGAACATGCTCATCGCCTTCATGCCCTGGTGCGGCTACAACTACGAAGACTCCGTGCTCATCTCCGAGCGCGTGGTCAAGGAAGACATCTACACGTCCGTCCACATCGAGGAATTCGAGGTGGTCGCGCGCGACACCAAGCTCGGACCGGAAGAAATCACCCGCGACATTCCCAACGTGGGCGAAGAAATGCTGCGCAACCTCGACGAGAGCGGCATCATCCGCATCGGCGCGC